>DASZNX010000220.1:0-8681 GCA_035551075.1 Gemmatimonadales bacterium
AGCAGCTGGTCGGCATGGGCGGGCAGGTCGTCATTACCCGCACGACAACGAACGCGGGAGGCATGCCGCAGGTCTACTATCTCTCCCCGGGAATGCCGGCCAAACGTCTCGAGGGTCTTCCGAACGCGGCCTCGGCCGAGCAGATGCGAGCGTCGCTCGTTGCCGCAATCACCGAACGCGCGCGGTGGCGTTACCGCGTGCTGCACCGTCGAATGGGCGAATTCGATCTATACCTTGTCGCGAGCCGGGAGTCGTACCTCGTGCCGCTGGGGGTGCTGATCGGCGTTGCGGCGCTGCTGTTGCCGATCGCCGCATTCGCCGCGGCGCGGGGCGCGCAACAAGCAGTCGCCGACGCGTTGGAGCCGCTCGGACGGGTGACGAGGGAAACGCGAGCGATCGGCCCCTCGGAACTGGGCACCCGACTCACGAGTCCGACCGGGCAGGTCGAAGTGACGGAGCTGGCCGAGAGCATCAACCGCATGCTCGAGCGCGTCGATCGCGCGCATCGCGCCCTCCAAACATTCACCGCCGACGCGAGCCACGAGCTGCGAACGCCCCTCACCCATCTCCGCGCGCAGGTCCAATGGGCGTCCGCCGAGGGACGCACCGACGCCGAAACGCGAGAGGCGCTGGTGGCGATGGAGCGTGGGCTGGATCGAACCACCAAGCTGGTCGAGGAGCTGCTGCTCATCGCGCGTGGCGAAAACCAGCAGCTCGTTCTCGCGCATGCCCCGTTTGAGCTCAATGAGGTCGTGGCCGACGTCCGCGAGATTACCGAAGCGATGGCACTGGAAAAACCCATTACGGTGCATGTCGAGCCGGCGGCGCCTGTTCAGGCACTTGGCGATGCCGATCGTACCCGCCACATCCTGCTGAATCTCGCTTCCAACGCCGTCCGGTACACCGCGGCCGGCGACATAACATTCAGTGTCCTCCGCAATGGCGCCGAGGTCGGCGTTAGCGTGCGCGACACCGGACCGGGCATCGCCCGTGAGCACCTAGAGCGGATCTTCGACCGCTTTTTTCGCATCGATCAGTCGCGGAGTCGAGAATTGGGGGGAACGGGCCTGGGGCTCGCGATCGCCCGCCTGTTTGCCGAGTTGCAGGGAGGTCACATCGCCGTGGAAAGCGTGCCGGGCCGGGGGAGCACATTCACCCTGTGGCTCCCCTCGGCCGGCTAGACTCGGTCTACCGAGCCGCCAATCCCACCGCGCTTGCCGGCAAGCCAAGCGCGGTGCCGACCGAGGTCAAGTGCCCGTCAGCCTCGATGCGGAAGCCGCTGATGCTACGGTTGCCGTTCAACTGATACAGATACCTGCTGTTGCCACTGACAGCCAAATCGATGTTCCCGGGGCCGACGATCGCGGTGCGGCCATCAGCGTCGATGAGTCTGATCGTACCGTCGGGCGCAATCGCAAAACCGGAGATCGATCCGCCCTGCGCGTTGGCCGTAAACCCAAACCGTCCATTGTTCGTGACGACCGCCCAACACGGCGCACCTTGATGCGTCACGATCGCTCCGCTCGCCAACGACAGGGCGCCGCCATCGAGCACGTATGAGGATGCGCTGCCGGCCGCTTCCGAAACGAAGACCTCACCACGATGACCGAAGGCGAACCCAAACGGCGTTCCACCAGCCGATGCGGTCGTCCCCGCGCTCCATGCCACACCATCAGACGTCACCCCATACACGTCGAGGCGATTGGTCGATTTCTCGGTCACGACAAGCCAACGGCCATCCGGGCTGAAAGAGACCTGAGCCGGCCCGGCGGCGGTGCTGGAGAGCGGTCGTGTCGATTGGGGGATCGGCGCCAACGCACCGTCGTGATCGATGCGGAAACCGCTGATGTTGCCATCATTGCCCGCGTTCAACACATAGACGAGATCGCCGTGTACCGTCACGCTAATGGGACGGATCCCACCAGATGCCACGCGACCCGTAAGCGACGGTCCCGCCTCCCCGACGCTAAACGCGGAGATGTCGTTCGAACCGGCGTTCACCGCAACCAGCCAGCGGCCATCGTCGCTGAGTGCGATCGCACTCTGCGATCCGAGACCGCTTCCGGCGCCCGCGCCGCCGGTCGCGACATTGCCGGTCCAGGCAAGACTTCCGTCCGCGTTGCGTGCGAAGACCGCTACGGCGTTCGCACCAACCGCATTCGTCAATGCGTAAACGGCTCCGGGGCCGTCGGCGCGTTCCGACGCGAGATTCGCGGACAGGTCAGTGGCGCGATCCGCACGAGGAGCGGTGATGGTGTGATCCTGCGCGCAGCCGGCCACGGCAATCAGCGCCAGCGAGCCCAGCGCGATGAGCTTGTGCATCGAACACCTCCCGAGGGAATGGATGATGGTGACGTGCTACTCGGGAGAATGAACGCTTCGAAATCACGAAGCGGATGATCTCTCGCTGCTTATGAGAGATTTCTCATACACCTATCATGACGCCTGCTGGCGTTGCGGCATTTGCGGGGGTCGCTCTAATCGAGCAGCGCGCGGATGCAAGCGTGCTATCATTATTGGCCATGCACCGCGCCTACATGCCGCTTCTCTTTGTTACAGTCCTGCAGGGGACTCCCCCAGCCATGCAGGACGATGGCCAATGGACCATGCCAGGGAAGAATTACGCGGCTACACGATTCAGCGCCCTTTCCCAAATCACGCCAGCCAACGCCGCCAAACTCCGCCCGATTTGGAATTTTTCAACCGGCGTCCTCGGCGGCCACGAAGGGCAACCGCTGGTTGTCGGAACGACGATGTACGTCGTGACGCCTTTTCCCAATGTTCTGTACGCCTTCGACCTCACGCGCGAAGGCTACCCGCTCAAATGGAAGTATCGTCCCGAGGTGAACCCCGCCGCGGTCGGGATCGCGTGCTGCGACGCGATCAATCGCGGCGCCGTGTATGCCGACGGCAAAATCGTCTACAACCTCCTCGACGGTCATACGGTTGCGGTCGATGCGCAGTCGGGACGCGAGCTGTGGAAGACACAAATAGCCGACATCGGGCAAGGCGAGACCACGCCGATGGCGCCATTCGTAGCGGGCAATCGCGTCATTGTGGGCCCGTCGGGCGGCGAATTCGGCATCTATGGTTGGGTCAAAGGCCTCGATCTCGCGACGGGCAAAGTTCTCTGGACGGCGCACAACATGGGCCCCGATTCGCTCATGCTCGCGCAGCCGGGGAGAGGTTCGTTCGGGAGTGCCCCGAACATCGGCGTCTCGACATGGACCGGCGACTCCTGGAAGCGTGGCGGTGCCCCGGTGTGGGGTTGGATATCCTACGACCCGCAGCTCGATCTCATCTATTTCGGCACGGGGAACCCGTCGCCGTACAACACCGAGCAGCGCCCGGGCGAAAACAAGTGGACGAACAGCGTGCTCGCGCGGCGGCCGTCCAACGGTGCGCTCGTCTGGGCCTATCAGTTCACGCCACACGACAGTTGGGATTTTGACTCCAACGCGGAGATGATTCTGGCCGATTTCGTCGTCGCGGGACGGATGCGCAAAGTGCTCGTGCATTTCGACAAGAACGGCTTCGCGTACACCCTCGACCGCGCGACCGGTGAAGTGCTCGTCGCCGAGCCGTTTGCGAACGTCACGTGGGCAAAGGGAGTGAACCGGACGAGCGGCCTGCCGATTCTCGATACCACCAAGACGACGGGCGTCTCCCGCGGCAACGTGAAAGGCATCTGCCCGAGCCTCGAGGGCGGGAAAAGTCCGGCATCACCGGCCGCGTACTCGCCGCGAACCGGCCTATTCTACACAGCGACGAACAACCTCTGCATGAACTTCGAGGCATCGGAGGTGACCCGCATTCCCGGAACTCCGTACATCGGCGCCAATACACCCTATGTGGCTGGCCCGGGCGGCAACATGGGAGAGTTCATCGCGTGGGATGCGGCGCGCGGGCGCAAGGTCTGGGGCATCAAGGAGAAGTATCCCGTGTGGAGCGGCAGCGTCGTGACGGCGGGCGGCGTGGTGTTCTATGGTACGCTCGACGGCTGGTTCAAGGCGGCGGATGCGCGCACCGGGAAACCGCTCTGGAAGGCAAAGGTCGGCTCCGGCGTCGTTGGCGCGCCGATTTCGTTCCGCGGCGCGGACGGCAAACAGTACATCGCCATCTACGCCGGCATCGGCGGCGACTGGTTCCTGCTGTCGGGCGACGTGCGCTCCGATGACCCTGCCGATGTCCGCCCGCCCGCCGATTTCGCACCGGATCTCGCGCGCCACACGAGTCAGGGAGGCACTGTCTGGATCTTCGGTTTATGACGCGATACGTGAGCCTGTCCCGAGCGAAGCGAGGGATGCGTCGTGCGTCGTGCGTGATCTTGGCATTCCTGGCTGCATGCGGCCACGCCGATTCCATGGGCACGCCACCTTCTGTGCGCTATCCCAATCACGTCGCCGCCGGTGGCAACCAGCCCCCCAGCAGCGAAATCAAAACGCCCCTCAAGAATGATTCGAGCGACGCCGCTGACGGCTCCAAGATTTTCAGCGCGATGAACTGCGATGGCTGTCATGGCGGTGGCGCAACGGGATGGGTGGGGCCGAGTCTCGTAGATGGCCGGTGGCGCTACGGCGGCACGGATGGCGCGTTATTCCAATCGATTTTCTACGGGCGGCCGCGCGGCATGCCCGCATATGGCGGCATCATGTCGCCGGGTGCCATTTGGAAAGTTGTTGCCTACATCCGGGCGCAGCCGCTGCCGAGCGACGTGCCGACGGAACGCTGGCAACAAGAAAAGCGGCCGTAACCGGAAATTTCTCAACGCGTTGCGCCGTGTGACCGATGGCCAGCCTCGCTCAATCGGCGTGCATTATGTTGTGCTCCGCTCCCTCGAGCCGGAGGACCGTATGCGCGTCATGCGTGTCGTCATCTGCTTCATCATTCTCACGATGATCTTCGGTTGCGGCGGCTCGCACCGGCCGGTACACCAGCGCGTGCTGCTGCCCCCGAACCTGAATCTCGTTCCGCACAAGAACATCGGCCTATTCGTTTTCTCGGTAGAGAACGCGAAGGGCAATCTCCACGAATTCGCGACGCAGCGCTTCGAGGAGTACGTGCTGGCCGCGCAGAGCGGCATCGAGATGCGCGAATTCACCGCGGCCGATTCGGCTCACGTGTTCCAGACCGCGGCGGACTCCAACGGCTGCCCCGTCGCGTTCTTTGGTCATCTGAAGATTTCGAACGTGAAACCGCACGCGTCGCTCACGTCCGCCCTGTCGCCTTACATGCAGGCGACCGTGACGGTCGAGCTGTCGGTCTGGCTCGTCAATACGCGGACGGGTGGCGTGATGTGGCGGCGCAGCTCGTCCGAAACCGAGAGCGTCGGCGGCCTCTCATTCATTGCCGGGACGCCGTCCTTCTCGGCCAAGGACCCGAATGACGCCTACGGGCGCCTGGTCAATCAGCTGGTCTACAATGTGACATATGATGTGCGGAGTACGTGGGTGGATCAGTAGGACGGCGGTAGGGGGCGGTAGGGGGCGGTAGGCGTCAACGCTTACCGCCCCTTTCCGCCTCCTACCGCCTCCTACCGCCACTTTTCAGCATCCATGTCCCCACATGTCGACAGCATCGACGAAGTCTTTAGCTCGCTGAGCGAGCTCTGCGTCGGTGATCTTCGCCATCCCGGTCATCTTGAGCGCGCGATCGAGGAGTGACCAGGCACCGCGGCGCTCGGGGTCGAGCTCGAGCGCGCGCGCGAGTGGCCCGATCGCCGCGTCGTACCATCCGTGCTCGACATACATGCGCGCCAGGCTCACCATGGCGGCCGCGTCGGTCTCATGGGCCTGCAGGTACATCATCAACGAGTCCTCCAGGCGGCCCGCTGCGTCGAGTTGCGCGTCCTCCGGCGACGTCGGCATAGGTACTCCCGGTTCCGGGTTCATCACCTCGCGGGCGACGGGTATCTCGGGACCCGTCACCGTCAGTGGGCTACCCATGATCCAGGCGACGTCGAAGACGACGGCGATCAACAGTCCTTTCCAATAGGTCATGGCTCCCCCTTTCGGAGGAGCAAAAAGCACGAGGCGCGCCAGGCAATTTCGTGCTTGGCGCGCCTCGTTTGTGTTGCGGCGGACACTACTCCGTCGCGGGCGGCGTGTCCTCCTTGCCACGGTCCTTCTTGTTCAGCCACCAGAAGATCCCCATGACCACCGCAATGACCAACGCAATCTTGAACGCGAGAAACACCAGCGGCAGGAGCAGTCCGGACGCGATCTTGAAGAGCGCGATTCCGACAAAACCAACCGCGGCGAGTGTCAGCACAGGCCGAAACATGGGATAACTCGGAGAATGGATGACTAATCCTACGGCGCAGCACCCAAAAAGTGTCGAAAGGCGAATGTCGAATGACTACCATCGAACCGGCGAATCAAGAAATGACCCTAACCGCTTTATTCCGAGATTCGTTATTCGACAGTCGCCACTCGAGATTCGCCCTTCGTCACAGCTCTATGAACTGCGGAGCGGCGGCTCGCACCGCTCGAGATGTTACCAAAACTTCAGGCGAGAAATCAGCGAGCGCTTGGAACGCCCTCCGCGTGCGCGGCGAGTGGCGCCGTGATGCTTGCCACTCACGCTGCCATTGTCCCCAATCCGCTGTTTGCTGGTCGCGCGTTTTCTCCGTGCCATGACGTTGCTCCCTCTTCCTCAGGTGGGGGAGCGAATCAAGCGGCGCCCGCACGGCACGCCGCTCGATAGGCTCCTAACTCCCGCGACTTACATCGAGGTTCGGCTGCTGCTGCGCGAACGCCGCGATCTCGTCGTGCGCTTCCGGCCTCGGGATATGAATTTGCCCGATGCACTGCGTTGCCGGGTCCTCGATGAGCGGTTGTTTCGGGCCATGATCAGCTCCGGTTGTGAGGTTGGGTGATACCGGTTATACGCTGGTACTGCGTCGTCCAGCGACGAGTTGCCACACAAAGGCAACGAGGGCGACCACGAGCAGGAGATGAATGAGGCCTCCCGTCACGTGGAAGACGATGAAGCCGAGTAACCATGCTACGAGCAGGATCACGGCTAATGCGGCAAACATGGACTGCCTCCAGTTAGGGTGTACTACTCCGAAACCACGTTAGAAAAAAGCGTCAATGCGCGGAATCGGTTTTTAGGATGAGTGGGGGAACTAACTACTTGGATGGATTAAGACGCGCGCCCGCATTGCGAAAATACACAATTCCGCCGCCCTCATTTCCGACAAACAGATCTTTCGTTCCCGTTCCCCACACATCGGCAAACGCCGGCGCCGAATACGGCGGGAGGTCGAGAGCGAAACTCGAATCGCGCGCGCCGTTCCGGAACACCGCGAGTGCCCCGCCCTGCTCCACGCCGACGATCAGCTCGGCGCCGCCGCCGCTCAAGTCCACGAATCGCGGCACCGCACGCCGCCCGACCCGCGCCGCGAGGTAATCGTCGCTCGCAAGTACAAAATGCGGAGCGCGCGGCGTGCCGGTGTTTTTGAAAAACGCGATCCGGCCGGAGGCGTCGCCAACGAACAAATCGAGATCGCCGTCGCCGTCGACGTCGTACAGCTCGGGTACGCCGTTACTGCCGCGCGGCAATCGCACCACGGCGGAATCGACCAGAACAAATCGATCGGGTCCGCCCTTGCCGCTGTTGTGGTACCAGGCGATCGCATCCTGAAACTGGCCGACCACGAGATCGGGGAGGCCGTCGCCGTCCAGATCGCCGAGGGCCGGCGCGTCATGGAAGGCCGGCAGCACCGCCAGATGTCCACGGAGCCGAAAATTCGGAGCGGCGCGCGAGCCGACGTTCTCGAACCAATACAATCCGCCCGTGCGCGGATTGGTGGGTTCGATCTTCGTGCCCACGACCAGATCGACATCGCCATCGCCATCGATGTCCGCGAGTGCGGGGATCGACTCGGCGCCCAGATCGATCGCGTCGAGCAGATGCGCGGTCGCCACTCTCCACACCCCGGGTGACGTCTGGTCGATTTCGTAGAGATTCGCGGTGCTGGTTTTGACGGGATTGAACGCGCCGCCGAGCACGCCCATGACCAAATCCACCCGGCGATCGCCGGTGAGATCGCCGAACGCGGGGGCGTTGTAACCGCTCGTCTCGATTGGCTGGTTCGGCGGAAACGCGATGCGGTCGCCATGGAAATCGGGCTGGGCGCAGGTGCCCTGATTGCGGAGCCAGAGTAATCCCGGCTCGAAAAAATCGCCCCAGAGGATGTCCTGATCGCCGTCGCCGTCGATATCGAACACGGCCATCGTATTTGCCCCGTGCAGCGACGGCTGGCGCGTGCCGATGATTTGGATGTCCCCGAACCGTTCGGTAATCAGGCGAAAGCGAGGGACGCGCGCGGAATCGAGACCCTCCATCTCGTAGCGCGTGATCGTCCCATCCACGCGGCCCAACAACATATCGAGCTTGCCGTTGCAGTCGACGTCGGCAAACTGGGCGATGTTCTGGCGATCGGCGTAGATGGCGGCGCCGGTGACGTCCTTCAGAGTGTCCGCGGCAACCAGGAACTTCGGCGCGGTGCGCGTGCCGACATTCCGGTAATAACGGATGTCGCTGAGCGGCGACTCGGCAAATAGATCGTAGAGTCCGTCACCGTCGACATCCACGAAGCGATACCACTCGCCGATATCGATGTTCTGAAAGCGCTCCGCCGTCAGACGCCAACCATCAGCGCTCCCCCCCTGCCC
>DASZNX010000221.1:0-2488 GCA_035551075.1 Gemmatimonadales bacterium
GCGGCTCAGTGGCCGGCGATGCCGTTGCTCAGCTCTACATCCATCAGCGCTCGGGCTCGGCATCGCGTCCGGTGCGGCAGCTCGAGGGATTTCGCCGCATCGCGTTGCAACCCGGAGAGACGCAGACCGTCCATTTCCCGCTCGGCAGGAACGAGCTGCAGTACTGGAGCCCGCGGACGAGGACCTGGGTGGTGGAGCCGAGTCTGTTTGATGTGTGGGTGGGAGAGGACTCGAGAGCCGATTTGCACGCGGAGTTGACCGTCGCGCCATGACTTCAGATCCGTTGATCATTGACTACTGACCGACCCTGCCCCGCAGCACGGTGATCGAGGCTCTCGGGAGCGTGAACGCGGCCGGCGGTCCCTGCAGCACCACGCCGACAGGCGCATGATCGGGATCGGGATGGCTGTTCGGTCCATCGTTGATCCACACATACTGCTCGCTTCCAAAGGACACAGACGTCACCGGTCCTGAGAACGACGTGTTTCTCTTCCGCGAGTCGGCGAACACAACCTGCACCGTGTGGGCGTTGGCCGAGTCACGATTGACGAGCAATATGGACAAGTTCCCATCGGGACGACGTACCGCATATGACGTGACCAGCGGATTGCCTGCGGCATCCTTGATATCCACGGAACTGGGAACCATCTGGTGGGGGCCGGCGCGGTGCTGCAGCCACTCCACGTTGAGCATGCGCGCGGCGAAGTAGGTCGACGTATATCCTTTGATGTCGTAGTTCTCATCGGAAACGAAATTGGACCACGAGGCCCAACCGAGACAGGTGTTGCGCACTCCCTGCGGCTGAATTGGAGAGTGATAAAACGCGGCGCCGCCGCCCTCAAAGAACGATCCGATGTTGTCCGCGAGCCATAATGCGCCGAAGATCGTGGTCATGGGTCCGGTCAATGCCCAGGACACATGGCTCTCCGTCACCATCAGCGGGACAGTCTTCGGCACGCCGTCGTCCCGCCATACCTGGAGGATGTGCTTCATCAGACGCGGCTCGCTGTACAACGTCTTCCATGTGATGTCGCAGGGTTCGAACGGATAGTGTTCGAACGAAACGAAGGCGAGGTCGGACAACCGACCGTGCTCTCTCAAGTAATCGACAAAGCGGCCCATCCATGACGTACGGCCGCGCGCGTCGGGCCAGAGCCGGATGTCTTCGTTGACTCCCTCGAAGACCGGTCCGCCGAGCCTGACCTTGGGATCCACTTTGTGAATGGCGGTGGCCCACTGTATATAGAGCGCCGCGTAGTCTTCCGGCATCGCGTGTTTGCCGTCGGGCTCTTCGCCCATCTCGATGTAGCCGATGGGATAGCCGCGCCTCTCGATGTAGGCGATCTCTGCTGCGGCATCCTCCGGCGTGCCGTAGAGCATCGTCACCGGAATCATGGCGGGCAGATTGTTCGTCAGTCCGCTCGTGAAGAAGAGATCGAAGCCGGTGTGCTGATAGTTTCCGCTGTTGTTCACATCGGCCGCGGAATGCCAGGGGTCGATCGACGAGGCAGTGTACGTGGTGAGTTTCTCATCGGGAGTCTTCGTCACTTCGACAAACGTGCCATTCGCAGCCAGCGTCCCCGCTGCTATTTGCTGAATCGCGTGGCCTAAACAGTTGCGCACATCGGCCGAGCCGTGCTCGTCGCAGGTATGCGAAGACTCGGTCATCAAGATTCGCAGGTATCGCGTCGAGACTGGAGAGTCTGCAAGCTTCAACGCGGCAGCTTCTCCCTGCGCGTTCTTGAATGAACCTGAGGGAAAAACCTTCCATTCCCCTTTGGGGCCGCCGTCGAAATCGAGCGCGTCAGTGCCCACCCAATACTCGACCTGGTAGGTCGTTGCGTAGGGACTCGCCCATGCGATGCGGACGGCACTCACCGGCTTCTCCGCTTGGAGGTCCACGACGACCCATTGCGGATGGAGCGTGTCGCTTTCGCCCGTGAATTTGCTCGTCAGATACGGGTTGCTCTTCCAGTAGGTGAGGTTTGGACCGTAGACCGGCCGGTCGCCGCTCGTCGCGAAGCCGCGGTGCGGGAGCGCATAGGCCAGGATGTAGCGAATCGGTTCCTTCAGGTCAGTCGAGCCGGTGAAGTAGCCGCTGCGATGCGCCGCATCACTCCACGTACCGTTCTCGGTCCAATGCCAGGCGGCCATGCGCAATTCGGTGTTGTTGCGATAGGTGATCGGTCCCCAACCGGCCGAGAGCGCCTCCTGGATGATGTGTGGTGTGTAGACACGATCGATGTCCGTGCGCGAGAGAACATCAATCGAGCTCCCAAGTGCACTGTCGGGATCGAACGTGTTGATGACGTGACTGGGTGTGATGTCGACGCGAACGACCGATTGCGCGAACGCAGCAGTGGCGATCGTGGTCAGGAACGATGCGAGACTGGCCGCGGTCCGGAGGGCGTTCATGTCCTCGGTCAGCATGACACGACCGCTCCACTTTTGCAAGCAAGCCAGTTTCGACGTAGCATCGGGGATATGC
>DASZNX010000222.1:0-7840 GCA_035551075.1 Gemmatimonadales bacterium
GACAGCCATGGGCTCCTGAGAGAGCGCACCACCCCGAAGGTTTGGGACCCCGGGCTGGCGCCCGGGGTCAGAAAACCTACCGACCACCCACGCCGCAACCGGATAGGCCAGCAGGTACCCACCCGTCGGCCCAAACAGCCGCGTCAGGCCCACGAGCGGCACCGTTGGCGTGAACACCGGCAGCCCCGCGGCGCCCATCGCGAGATACAGAATCATCGAGAGCGCACCGAGCGGCGCGCCGAGCAAGCCGCCGACGAGCAGCACGGCCATCGGCTGCAGCGTCATCGGAACCGGAGTCCCTGGGATTGGAATGGAGATCTGTGCCGCGCCTGCAACGACGAGCGCGCCCAGAACTACGGCAAGCGCGCGAACGCGGAACCCGGACCGCGGAATGGCCAACGCAACATTCGTCATAGCATCTCCACAGAAAGGGCCACTGCGTTGCCGCCACCGAGGCAGAGCGTGGCGAGTCCCGTACGCTTCTTGTACTGCCGCAGCGCATACACGAGCGTCGTGAGCACTCGCGCGCCCGACGCGCCAATCGGATGTCCCAACGCCACCGCGCCGCCGTGCACGTTGACGCGGGTCCAATCCCAGCCGAGGGCTTTGCCGTCGGCGAGCGCCTGCACCGCGAACGCTTCGTTTGCCTCGATGAGATCGTAGTCGGAGATTTGGGTGCCTGACTTCTTCATCAGATTCCGCACCGCCACGATCGGCGCGAAGAACAAGTCCTTCGGCTCACCGCCACCAGTCGCATAGCCGGTAATCCGCGCGATGGGCTTCACGCCGTGCGCCTTCGCGAACGCGAGCGAGCTCACGACGAGCGCGCTCGCGCCGTCGTTCAAGCCGGGGGCATTCCCCGGTGTGACGGTCCCGTCCTTCTCGAACGACGGCTTCAGCGCCGCGAGCTTCTCGAGCGACGTATCGCGACGCGGGCCCTCGTCCTTTTCCACCTTGTCTACCGGCACGACCTCGGCTTTGAAGAAGCACGAGTCGATCGCCTTCACGGCTTTCTGATGGCTGTGCAGCGCGAACTCATCCTGCTCACGGCGGGAAATGCCGGCCTTCTTCGCGGTGTATTCCGCCAGATTGCCCATGTGTGTGTTGGAAAATGAATCCCACAATCCATCGTGAATCATGCCGTCGACGAGCGTGGTGTCGCCCGCCTTGATGCCGCCTCGCATGCCGTACACATAATGCGGCGCATTCGACATCGACTCGAATCCGCCGGCCACGACGCACTGTTCATCACCCGCTTTGATCGCCTGCGCCGCGAGCATGACCGCCTTGAGACCAGAGCCGCAGACCTTGTTGATCGTCATCGCGGGAATGAGCCCGGGGAGTCCGGCATGAATCGCTGCCTGACGCGCCGGTGCCTGTCCCTCGCCGCCCTGCAGCACGTTGCCCATGATGACTTCTTCGACGGCTTCGTCGGCGATCGCGGCCCGGCGGACGGCTTCGCGGATCACGAGCGCGCCGAGCCTCGGCCCCGGCAATGGCGAGAGCCCGCCCAGGTATTTGCCGATCGGGGTCCGGCAGGCCGAGAGGATTACCGGCGTGGTCGCGTCGCTCATCAGGATGAAATTAGCGGCTTGAGACTTCTCGTGTGAACCTCTTCCCTCAGCTTCGCCACAAACTCCTCAATGGGAATGACGACTTGCTTGTTCCCCGCGCCCCGGCCGCGCACGGCCACCGAGCGAGCCTCAGCCTCCCGCTGCCCCACCACCGCCATATAGGGCACCTTGTGCGTCTCGGCGTCGCGGATCTTGTAGTTCAGCGTCTCGGAGCGCTCGTCGAGGTGCGAGCGAATGCCCGCCTGCCGCAGCGTTTCGTGCACGGCGCGCGCCGCTTCGAGCTGCGCGTCGGCGATCGGGAGCACGCGCACCTGTTGTGGCGATAGCCATAACGGGAAGGCCCCGGCGAAGTGCTCGATCAGGAAGCCGACGAACCGCTCGAGCGTGCCGAAGATCGCGCGATGAATCATCAACGTGCGATGCGGCTTGTTGTCGGTCCCCGTGTACTCGAGGTTGAAGCGCTCGGGAAGCTGATAGTCGAGCTGGATCGTGGCGCCCTGCCACTCGCGCCCGATCGCGTCGTTGAACTTGATGTCGATCTTCGGACCGTAAAACGCGCCGCCGCCCGCGTCGATCCGGTATGTCGCGCCACGGCGCTTGAGCGCGCTTTCCAGCGCCTGCTCGGCGGTCTCCCACATCGCATCGGAGCCGAGCTTCTTGTCGGGGCGCGTGGCGAGATCAAGCCGGTAGTTCAAGCCAAACGTCTTGCCCATCACCAACTCGACGATGTCGAGCAAATTGAAAATCTCTTCTTCAATCTGATCATCGCGCAGGAAGATGTGCGCGTCGTCCATCGACAGACCGCGCACTCGCAGCATGCCGTGCAGCGTCCCCGAGCGCTCGTTGCGGTACACATTGGCGACCTCGGCCAGGCGAATCGGCAAATCGCGATAGCTCCGCTGCTGGCTCGCATAGATGAGGATGTGCATGGGACAGTTCATCGGCTTCACGCGATAGCGCACATCCTCGGACTCGCCTTCTCCCGCCGCCATCGGCGGGAACTGGTTAGCGGCATAGAGCGGCAAGTGTCCCGAGCGCAGGAACAGCTCCTCGCGCGTCACGTTCGGCGTGTAGACGAGCTGGTAGCCGCGCTGCAGGATGACGTCCTCGATGAAGCGGCGCAGTTCGAAGTTGATGACCGCGCCGTTCGGGTGCCACAAAATCAGACCCGGCCCGACATCCTCCTGAATCGAATAGAGATCGAGCTGCTTGCCGATGACGCGGTGGTCGCGCTTGCGCGCTTCCTCGAGACGCCGGAGATAATTGTCGAGGTCATCCTTGGTGAACCACGCGGTGCCGTAGATGCGCTGCAGCATCTGGCGGCGCTCGTCGCCGCGCCAGTAGGCGCCCGCGGCATGCAGCAGCTTGAAGTACTTGATACGCCCCGTGCTCGGCACGTGCGGGCCGCGACACAGATCGACAAACGGTCCGTCCGTGTAGACAGAGATAATCTCATCTTCCTTCAGATCACCGATCCGCTCGAGCTTGAGCGGATCGTCCTGAAACCGGCGCTTGGCGTCTTGTCGACCGACCTCTTCCCGCACAAATGGGAAGTCAGACTTGGTAACCTCGGCCATCTTCTTCTCGATGGCCTCGAGATCTTCCGGTGTGAACGGCCGGCCGATATCGAAGTCGTAGTAAAAACCGTCCTCGATCGGCGGTCCGAACCCGATCTGCGCCTTGGGAAAGAGCTGGCGCACCGCCGTCGCCAGCACGTGCGCCGAGGAATGGCGCAGCACGTCGAGCGCTTGCGGGTCTTTTTCGGTGAGGATCGCGACCTTCACGCCATTCGGCAGCGGCCGCTGCAAGTCGCGCACGTCGCCGTTCACGCGAATGGCGAGCGCGGCCTTGGCGAGACCGGGGCCGATGGATTTTGCCAGATCGGCGCCGGTGGCGCCCGCCGGTAAGGTCTTCGTGCTCCCATCCGGCAGGACGACGTGAATCTCGGACGGAGGCATCGCTAGGGAGTCGACGTCGTCGCGGGCGCGGCCGTGCCGATCGGCTCGACCTTCAACCCGAAGCGGAAATAGAGACCCACCGAGAACAGAATGACGCCCGCGAGTAACACCCAGCGGACGATCCGGCTCGGCGGCAGACTTTCTTGAGATAGCGGATTCGGTTGCGTCATTGTCTCAGCCTGTGAAACTAGTTGTCGCTTCTATATTAAGGAATGGCATACGATCCGCAGCCCGTCGAACGCGCCATTTACAAACGGTGGCTCGACGCGGGCGTCTTCCAGCCGCGGCCGGACAGCGATCCCTACGTCATCGTCATTCCCCCGCCGAATGTGACCGACATCCTGCACGTCGGGCACGCGCTGAACGACACCATCCAGGACGTGGTGATCCGGTTCGAGCGCATGCGCGGCCGCGCCGCCGAGTGGCTGCCCGGCACCGACCACGCCGGCATTGCCACGCAAAACGTGGTCGAGAAGAAACTCGCGGCCGAGGAAGGGAAAACGCGCTTCGATCTGGGCCGGGAAGCGTTCGTCGCCCGCACGTGGGAATACGTCCGGAAGACGGGCAGCACCATCATCGAGCAGCTCAAGATCATCGGCTGCTCCTGCGATTGGAGCCGGCAGCGGTTCACCCTCGATCCCGAGTATGCCGCGGCCGTGCGCGAAGTGTTCGTGCGCCTGTGGGAGGAGGGACTGATCTATCGCGGGCATCGGGTGATTCATTGGTGCCCACATTGCCTGACCGCGCTCTCAGATGAAGAGGCCGAGCACCACGAGACCAACGGCAATCTGTACTACATCCAGTATCCGTTGGCCGACGGGTCCGGCGCGATCACCGTGGCGACCACGCGCCCGGAAACGATGCTCGGCGACACCGCCGTGGCGGTGAATCCGGAAGATCGGCGCGCGAGAGCCTATATCGGCAAAAAGATTCGGCTCCCGATCGTGGAGATCGAGATCCCGATCATTGCCGATGATGCCGTGGACAAAGAGTTCGGCACCGGGTTTGTGAAAGTGACGCCGGCGCACGATGCGAATGATTTTGAGATCGGCCTGCGTCACAAACTCGAGATGCCGCTGGTGATGTCGGAAGACGGAAAAATGGATGGCGATCGTGTCCCCAAAGAGCTCCGCGGCATCGATCGGTTTGAGGCTCGCAAAAAAATCGTCAAGCTATTGGGCCCACTACTGCAGAAAACCGAGCAACATCACCACTCGGTGCGTCGCTGTTATCGCTGTGATACCGTGGTCGAGCCCCGTCTCTCCGATCAGTGGTTTGTGAAGATGAAGCCGCTCGCCGAGCCGGTAATGCGGGGCTACGACAAAACAGAGTTCACGATCGTGCCCGATCGCTGGCGCGCGACGTTCGAAAACTGGATGAACAACATTCGGGACTGGAACATCTCGCGGCAGCTCTGGTGGGGGCATCGCGTGCCGGTCTTTACCTGCACCAAGTGCAAGCATCAGTGGGCCGATCGGGTCGATCCCACGAGTTGTCCCAAGTGCGGCGGGCCGGTCGAGCAGGATCCCGACGTGCTCGACACCTGGTTTTCCTCGTGGCTGTGGCCGTTCGCGACGTTCGGGTGGCCGAAGGACACGCCGGATCTGCGGCGCTTCTACCCCGGCCACACGCTGGTCACCGCGCCCGAGATTCTGTTCTTCTGGGTCGCGCGGATGCTGATGTCGGGCTACCACTTCATGGGCAATCGCGCGCCGTTCCGAACCGTGTATCTACACGGAACAGTCCGCGACACGAAGCACCGCAAGATGTCGAAGTCGCTGGGCAACGGCATCGATCCGCTCGACGTCGTGAAGTTGTTTGGCGCCGATGCGCTCCGCTGGACGCTGATCGCGGGCAGCTCGCTCGGCGCCGACGTGATCCTCGACCCGAACGATCTCGAGACGACGTTCGCGCCGGGTCGCAATTTCGCGAACAAGCTGTGGAATATCGGGCAATTCGTGCTCGGGCAGTTGCCGAAGACCGTGCCGGCGATCGAGGCGATGGACCGCCGCAGGCTGACCCTTGCCGACCGTTGGATCCTCTCGCGCGCGCAGGCGATGATCCGCGAGACCACGGCCTCGCTCGAGCAGTTCCGCCTCGATGAAGCTGCCAAGCGCTGCTACGAGTTCGCGTGGAACGAGCTGGCGGACTGGTACGTGGAGGCGGTCAAGCCGCGCCTCTCCGCCGGCAAAGCGCCGGAAGCGGCGGCGATTCTGGCGTACTGCTTCGATGCCGCGCTGCGGCTGTTGCACCCTGTGGTGCCGTTCATCACCGAGGAGCTGTGGCAGAAGCTGCCCGGGCGAAACGCCGCTGAGCTCCTGGCGGTCGCGCACTGGCCTGGCGCGCGCGGCGAGCTCGAAGATCCGGTGGCGGACCGCGAATTTTCCCGCGTCAGAACGGTGATCGAGCAGATCCGGTCGATTCGCGCGGAGTATCGCGTTGCCCCGAAGACGCGGCTCCGGGCCACGATCGTGGCGCGCGGGAACGACAAGCCCGCGACATTCCAGGGCGAGATGGACACGATCGCTCGCCTCGCCAACCTCGACAACCTCGAGATCCTCGACAACCACGGTGTACGTCAGGGAGTCGGCGCGCACGCCGTGTTCGGGGATGGGAGTGAGCTGGTGGTCGCGCTGGAAGGGACGATCGACGTGCAGCAGGAATGCCGCCGGCTGTCCGATGAGCTGGGCCGGCTCGAGCAGCAGCTCACGAATCTGGCCACTCGCCTCACGAACGAGAGTTTCGTCGCGCGCGCGCCGAAAGACGTGGTGGCGCGCGAGCGTGAAAAAGAAAAAGCCTGGCGCGATCAGCGCGACGTCCTGGCCGGGAAGCTCAAATCACTCGGCTGCTCGTAGTCGTCGCAGCCGTCAGCGCGTGCGCGAGTGTCGGCACCCCACCGGGTGGGCCGCCCGACTCGCTGCCGCCCAGAATCGTCAGCGTCCGACCCGAATCGGGCGCCGTCATCCCCAACTGGAAGGACGAGATCTCGATTCAGTTCGATGAGGTCATCGACGAAATGGCCGGCGGCGGCGCCACCACAGGACTCCAACAGCAAGTCCTGCTGTCGCCGGTCCGCGGCACGGTCAAGGTGAGCTGGCATCGGAGTCGCGTCGCCGTCGAGCCGCGGGAAGGGTGGAAGCATCGCGTCTATCGGCTGGAGATCCTCCCCGGCTTCGTGGACCTGCATCGCAATCGCCTCGACACGGCCAAAACGGTGATCTTCTCGACGGGGCCGGAGATCGGCCATGCGCGAATCGGCGGCATCGTGCTGCAGTGGATCGAGCAGCGCTTTCAGCCCAAGGCGCTGATCGAAGCGGTGCCGCTGCCCGATAGCTCAGGCTACTTGACCCTCGCGGATTCCGGCGGCCAGTTCAACCTCTCGAACCTCAATCCGGGGCGCTACATCGTGTACGCGGTGCTGGACGAAAACGGCGATCGGCGGCGCGGGCCGCGCGAGGCCTACGACTCGGTGGTGGTCACGCTCGACTCATCCGCCAACGTCGCGCTCTACACATTTCCGCACGACACCACACCGCCCCGGCTCCGGTCCGCGACCTACCTCGACTCGACCACCGCGCGCGTCGAATTCAGCCAGGCGCTCGATCCGACGGTGAAACTGGATACGGCGCACGTCCACGTGCTCGAGCTCCCCGATTCGACGCCGTTCCCCGTTGCGCGAGTTTTCACAGCGCGCGAGTTCGATTCGGTGGCGACTGCGGAAAGGGCGCGCGCAGACAGTTTACGTCAGCTCCAGGACACGACGGCGAGGGACACGACACAACGCGCGGGACGGCCGACCCGGCCGCAGATTCATCCCGCAGTCCCGCCGGCGGCACCTCCGCCACCTCCCCCCCCCCCGCCACTGCCCTCACCAGCGGGTCGAGGCCGGCGCCAACCTCCGAAGGGACCTCCCGTTGATACGGCGCTCGTCCGGCGGCTCCTCGGGATGCGTCCCATTCCGTCGGACAAGTTCATCGTGCGGATGGCGCGACCACTGAAACCGGAGACGCGTTACGTCGTGCGGGTGATCGATGCGACGAACCTCATCGGCAAAAAGGGCTCCGGCGAAGTGAGCTTCAGCGTGCCGAAACCCGCACCACCCGACACGACACACCGCGCACCGGGTGGTCGCGTGCCCGCAGATACGACGCGCCGCGCGCCACGCCCCCCCACACCGCCCCCCCCGCCGCCGCCGCCACCTCCACTGAGATGACGGATCCACGCCGGCAGCTGCCCTCGATTGACACGCTCCTCGCCGGACCCGGTGTCGCCGAGCTGCTCGCCGAGCATCCGCGCGCGCTGGTGGTG
>DASZNX010000223.1:0-4314 GCA_035551075.1 Gemmatimonadales bacterium
CTGCATACCTGACCGAGCTGCTGGACTTGGGCACCCCTCCGTCCCAGCCCCGGGCGCGACTCGTGGAGGCCGAGCGGGCGGACATGATTCTGGAGTGCCTTGCGCCCTAATAAAGGAGAGAGCATGCGGGACGCCATGGACGTGCTGCAGGCATGGGTGGACCGTTACAACGAGTCAGCGGACCCCGCCATTCCGCTCGACTCGGGCGGCGAAGCCGGTGGCGCGCAGCTCCGCCTGAAGTACGCTCCGACCGAAGACACGATCGCGATTCTGCACCTGGTGGCGGCGACGCATGAAGGGCAGCCGGTGATCCTGGTCAAGCAGTTCGAGGGACCGAAGGCCGAGACATCCGTGGAGGCGGGACTGTGGGCGAGCACGCAACTGGGACGACGAGCCCCCCGGTAACGCCGGGCGTCTGGCGAACCATCCGCGAAGCAATTCGCGGAACGCGCCACGACTACACGTCCGGCCCCATCGGTCGCGCGATCATTCTGCTCGCCGTGCCGATGGTGCTCGAGATGCTGATGGAGTCGCTGTTTGCCGTCGCCGACATCTTCTGGGCGGGGCACCTCGGCCCGGATGCAGTGGCGACGATCGCGCTCACCGAATCCCTGCTCACCATCGTCTACACGGGGGCGATGGGCCTCTCGATTGGCGTGACCGCAATGGTGGCGCGCCGCATCGGAGAAAAAAATCCGGCGGGCGCGGCGGAGGCCGCGGTGCAGGGAATCGCGCTCGGCGTAATCGCGGCGGCGATCATCGGCGTGGCCGGGCTGGTGCTCGCGCCGGCTCTGCTGGGACTCATGGGCGCGTCGGCTGACGTCATCGGGATCGGTCACAACTACACCCGCGTGATGCTCGGCGGCAACGTCGTCATTCTGCTGATCTTCCTGATCAACGCGATCTTCCGCGGCGCCGGCGATGCCGCCATCGCGATGCGCGTGCTCACGATCGCGAACGCGATCAACATTGTCCTGTGCCCGTTGCTGATGTTCGGCGTCGGGCCGTTCCCACGGCTCGGCGTCGTGGGCGCGGCGATCGGGACCACGATCGGACGCGGCACCGGCGTGCTGTATCAACTCTATCGCCTCTGGCGCCGCGATGGCCGCGTCGTGATTCATCGCGAGCAGATCGCGCTGAAACCCGACGTCATGCGCACGCTGCTGCGTCTATCGGGGACGGGAACGTTCCAGGTGTTCGTGGGCATGGCGAGCTGGATCGGCCTCACCCGCATCAACGCATCGTTCGGGACCGATGCGCTCGCGGGATATCAGATCGCGATTCGCATCATCATCTTCGCGCTCCTGCCGTCGTGGGGTCTGGCGAACGCCGCGGCGACGATGGTGGGTCAGGCATTAGGGGCGGGAAAACCGGAACGCGGCGAGCAAGCGGTATGGCGCGCCGCATTCTACAACGTCGTCTTTCTGGGTATTGCGGGAGTCGCGTTTATCACCTTCGCGAACCCGATCGCCCATGCGTTCACGAAGGATCCAATCGTGGCGGACATCGCGGCCAGCTGCCTGCGGATCATCAGCTACGGGTATCTGTTCTACGCCTACGGCATGGTGCTGACCAATTCGTTCAACGGCGCCGGAGACACGTGGACGCCGACATGGCTCAATCTGTTCTGCTTCTGGCTGTGGGAAATCCCGCTCGCCTGGCTGCTCGCGCGCCGTTTCGGGCTGGGCCCGCAGGGGGTCGCCTGGGCGGTGACCATCGCGTTCTCCACGCTCGCCGTTGCCAGTGCCGTGCTGTTTCGCCGCGGCCGCTGGAAGACGCAGCGGGTCTAGTAGTATTATAGAAGGGATGCGATTCGTACGGGTGGTGCTTGCGCTCGTTTTCAGCCTCGCGATGGCGGGGCCGGAATCGCACGCGTGCCCGATCCATGGCGGCCATCAGGGCGTTCCAGCCTCTCATCACCAGAGCCGGAACGATCATCACAAGTCATCCCATTGTACTTGCCCGCAGGCGTGCTGCCCGGCTGCGTGCACCCCGGCGTTGGTGGTTCCACCGGTCATTTGGAGCGCGCGGATTCCCGCCGTCCGCTTCTTCGATGCGGATCGTGCGGCGCCCGCGCCATTGCTCGCCACCCGCAAGCATCTTCTTCCTCCCGCGATCGCCCCTCCGCACGACGGCGTCTAACACGCGCCGTTAATAGTCGCTTCACTCAAATCTTTTTCGTCCCTGCGGAGGGGAACGTATGTCCATTATCAGGGTGATGCTCTGTCTATCGATACCTGTCAGTCTTCAAGCGCAGCACGCGCCGTCCGATACGATTCACGCGCATGGCGACTCCCTCAAGCGGCGCGCGATAACGCTCGAAGCGGTAACTGTGACGAGCGCCCCCGCCCGCCGTGAGGATGCGGCTTCGACCGTACACGTGACGCCTGTGGCGATTCAGCGAACTCCGGCGATCGATGCATATGACCTGCTCCGATTGACGGCGGGCGTGGAGGTCCACCAGCAAGGCCAGGGGCCCGGTTTCGCGTCCGACGCATCGGTACGCGGCTTCAGTTCCGACCATTCGACCGACATCGCCCTCTGGGTCGATGGTGTGCCCAACAACGAACCGATCAACGGCCATGCCGAGGGCTATAACGATTGGAACCTGATGTTTCCCCAGGGGATCGAGGATCTGGACGTCCTGAAGGGGCCAACTAGCGCGCTCTACGGCAATTTTGCCTTCTCTGGAGTGGTCAACGTCCGTACGCTCGAACGGATGAGGGGCAGTAAGCTCTGGTTTGCCCCCGCTTCATACGGACGGATGGAAGGTGGACTCCTGACCGGATTCGATCGGGATCAGGACGGAGGGGTATTCGGCGTGCGGGGGATTCGCGAGGACGGTTGGCGCCCGCATAGCAGCTACGATTTGGGGCAGGCGCACGCCCGCCTGGTACACACCATCTCGCCCGCGACGACACTGGATGCAGGCGTCGAACTGTACGGGACGCACTGGGACTCGCCCGGGTTCCTCACCGACAGTGAATTTCAACAGGGTTTGTACGACATCGTGCAGGACACCACGGACGGCGGTTTCAAGCGGCGCGCGCAGGAGCGGATCAGCCTTCGCGTGATCGCCAGCCCGACCCTCTTGTGGCGAACCACGGCATATGCAACACAAGGCCGCTGGCAGCTCTTCTTGACCATTCCGCCCGAGCCGGGATCGGGAGAGGGGACAGGAAGTCAAACCGAGGAAGAGGATCGCCGCTATGGATTTGGTGCCACCACGGCATTGTCCTGGTATTTGCCCCGGTCCGAGATCACGCTCGGCGCCGAGACACGGTGGGATCATTCCGATTACGAGAACTGGCTCACAACGCATCGGACTCGCGATTCCGCGCAGACTCTGGTCGGCGCGCGCCAGCTCTCCGGTGCGGTGTTCCTCCAATCGACAACCGACCTCGGCCACCATCTTCGCGTCATGCTCGGCGGCCGTTATGACGCTGCAGATACCCACTCCACGCCCGATAGCGGCATCTCCGTTTCTCACAGTCACGGCATCATCTCGCCGAAGTTCGGAGCGCTGTACCACTTCCCGAAAATCGGCGACCTCTACGTCAACATCTCGCGCGGCTTCCGCGAGACCGACGGCATCATTAGCGATCCGACGCTGCCGTTCATCACGGCATGGAATTACGAGACCGGCCTGAAGATCGACGCCCGCGAGGTCAACGCCAGTGTCGCCCTTTTTCGAATGGATGTGAGCAACGAGCAGACGTTTGATCCCATCACGGCGACGTCGACCAGCGGTGGCGCGAGCCGCCGCCAGGGTGTCGAGCTCGAGCTGCTGAGCCGGCCGACGTCCGCGCTCGCGCTGAGCGCCAACTGGACGTTCACCGACGCCCGCTATCGCCAGCTCATCACCGAAGACGGCGACACGCTGAACGGTGCGCGGGTGTTCAACACCGCCAAGTACACGGGCGTACTCGCGGTCGAGATCACCCCGACGACGATCCCGTGGCACCTGCGGGTCAGCTCGAATATCGTCGGACCGTACTCGCCATTCGATGAGCCGGGGGTGCTGCTGCCGGCGTACGGATTGCTGCACGTGAATGTGGGCACGCAGATCGGTCGGGCGGAGCTGCTGGTCGGAATCCGCAACGTGCTGGATCATTGGTATCCTGAGCTGCGCGCCGGAGGCTTCGTTACTCCCGGACAGCCTCGAACGGTGTTCGGCTCGGTGCAGTACGTGTTTTAAGAGGCGGTAAGGGGGCGGTAGGAGGCGGTAAGCGGCGGTAAGGGGCGGTACATCTACCGCCCCCTACCGCCTCCTACCGCCCCTTTACCGCCTTTAGGGCCTCAAGTACCCCCACG
>DASZNX010000224.1:0-2688 GCA_035551075.1 Gemmatimonadales bacterium
TCTGCATACAGACAGAGCAGCCAGTTTCCGTCCGCGGTGAGCCGGCTGCGGTCGCACGAGCGGCAGAACGGCGCGGTCGTCGACGCAACAATGCCGAACGTAGTTCCGTCCGGCAGCCGGAAGCGCTCGGCCGGAGCTGTGGGATCCTTATTCTCGGCGGCGGGGGTGATGCGACCATACCGAGCCGCGAGTGCATGCAGGATTTCGCGTTGCGACACCACTTGCTCCGCCGTCCAGCCGGTTGCGCCGCCGACATCCATGTACTCGATGAAGCGCACTTCTGCGTCATGGGCGCGGCCAAACTCGATCAGCTCTACGAGCTCATCGTCGTTCACCCCGCGCATGACCACGGTGTTCAGTTTCACCGGGAATCCCGCCGCCCGAGCGGCGCGGATGCCGGCCAGCACGTCGGAATGCTTGTCAGTCCGAGCCAATTCCCGCATGCGTTCGGGACGCAGAGTGTCGAGGCTTACCGTTACGCGCCCCAGGCCCGCTCGACGCAGCGCCTCAGCCCGCTCCGCGAGCAGCAATCCATTCGTGGTCATCGCGAGATCGCGAACGGCGGGATTGCTGCGCAACATGCCGATCAAGGTGGCCAAGTCGTGGCGCAAGAGCGGCTCCCCCCCCGTCAGGCGCACTTTCTCGACACCCAAGGCCGTGAATACGCCAACGAGCCGCGTGATTTCTTCGAACGTCAGAATCGACTGCTTCGGCAGCCAGACGTAGTCTTGCTCCGGCATGCAGTAGCGGCACCGCAGGTTGCACCGATCGGTGACTGAGACCCGCAGGCTGCCGAGCGGCCGCTCGAGGCGATCAAAGATCACGCATGCCTCCGGCCACCTGCTTCCCCGACGGATCTACCCATGTCGTCGTCCCATCCGCGTGCAGCTCCTTCTTCCACACCGGCAGCCGCTTCTTGACCTCTTCGATCACATAGCGACACGCCGCGAATGCCTCGTCGCGATGGGGCGCGGCAGCGGCGATCCCGATGCTCGCTTCGCCGAGCGGCACGAGGCCGAGGCGATGCTGCAAGATCACCCGGGCATCGGTCCAGCGATTGTGCGCGTCTTCGAGGATTCGCGTGATCTCGGCGACAGCCATTTCGTCGTATGCGGAATAATCGATGCCCGTGACGTCGTCATCGCTGCGGACGGTGCCGAGAAATACGCACGTGCCGCCGCGCTCCGGGCTCTGGACAATGGCGAGGAGCGCTTCGATCGATATCGGATTCCGCGTGAGGTGATCCATCATCCGCCCGATAGCGGCGGCAAGAGCGCCACTTCATCGCCGTCTTTGACGCGCGCGTCGAGCTGCACCTGTCCCATGTTGAGTGCGGCGAACGGACGCATCGGCAGATCGCGGGCTCCCGGAATCAGTTCGCGCACGCGCGCCAGGACGTCAGCCACGGTCGCCGAGTTACCGGACAGGCGCACGACCGTGGTGTCACATCCCGCCAGCTCGGCGTAGCGCGCGAAGAACCGCACCGTCACGTTCGGCATGAGTCGATTATAGGCCCGACGCGAGACCTTGCCAGATCTTCGCCTGTTTGGGCGTCGGATTCGGCGCGCGCGTCAGCGTGAACTGCGAGCTCGTGCGCTCGCGCACCGTGGTGTTCAGCGTCATCATGCGGCCGTTGCGCTGGACGGTGATCGTGAGCGGTTGGCCCGATTTGCCGCGGTAGCGGCTCCGGAAGTTTGTCGCCCAGTCCTGAGACGCCGTAATCTCCACGTCGCCCACCGCCTTCAGAATGTCCCCCGGTTGCACGCCCGCGGCGTCCGCGGCGCTGCCGGGTGTGACCATTTGCACCTGGAGCTCACCGGCGGGGGTCGCTCCGCTCGAGACACCAAGGAACGGCACCGACGTCACCGCCCGGTTGAGCGCGAGTCCGGCTTTGGCGAAGACGGTCTCGTAGGGCAACGAATCGCGGCCGTCGATGTAGCGGCGGTAGAAGCCGTCCACGTCGGGCATGCCGGCCGTCCGCAGCTCGGTCAGGAGATCGGCGGTGCGAAATCCCTTGTTCTGACGATAATAGCGCGTGAACAGCGCGCGCATCACTTCGTCGAGATTGTGGGCATTGTCGGTCGCGTCGCGGATGGAAATGTCGAGCAGCAATCCGAGCAGTGACCCCTTCGGGTAATACAGCTGCGAGCTGTTGACGTAGACCTCGCGGATCCAGGTGGCCTCGCTGCCGTCTTCCACACTCCACGGCTCCGGCGTGGACTCCACCTGCTGCATGTTCGTCGTGACGTTCCCGAGGAATTGCTCGGGCGTCCACAAGCCGGCGCGGAGGTTCGTCAGATCGGCGTAATAATCCGTGACGCCTTCCGACCACCACAACAGCGGCGTGTACTGTTCGGCGTGATAGTCGTACGGCCACATCTCCGCCGGCCGAATCCGCTTCACGTTCCAGAGATGAAAGAATTCGTGCGCGATCAGCGGATACATGAAGTCGCCCAGGTTCCCCGCGGCATCGGCGAAGGCGCCCGCCGGCATGATGTCGTACTGCGCGGCGCTGTGCTCGAGCCCGCCGCCAAAACCGATGGGCTCATGAATGACGTTGAAGAAAATCGTGTAACTGTCGTACGGCGCGCTCCCGCCCATGATCTTGTTTTGCACCGGCGCCATTTTCGCGACGCCCTTCCGGATGTTCGCGGCGACCGCCGCGGTATAATCGGCCGCGGGCCACAC
>DASZNX010000225.1:0-2660 GCA_035551075.1 Gemmatimonadales bacterium
GGTACAAGGTGCCGAATGTGAGCGCGAGCGCGGAAATCGCGAGCGTCAGACCGGCCATCGTTGCCAGGCCCATGATCATCATGAACGCCGTGACCTCGAGCAGGGCATTGGTGAGTCCGGTCAATAACAGGCCGAGGATCAGCAGCGGCAGCGTCCCGACCCAGTACTTGGACCAGAGCAATGCGCGGAGATCGAGCGGCGAGGACCGGAGCAGCCACATCTGTCGCCCCTCGAGCGACACCGCCGGAAAAATGAACCGCGCCGCGATCGAAGCGAGCACGAATCCCGCTAGTCCGAGATTCAGGAACGAGACCAGATTGACGTAGAAGAAACCCACCGGTTCACCGCGATGGAGCGGGAGCGCCTGAATGTTGAAGAGATACACGACGACGAGCACCGCGAGCAGGATGAGCTGGCTCCATTGCGTGGTGTCGCGGAAGAACAGCTTGATGTCTTTCAACACGAACTCCCGCTTCGCGACGGGGAGCCATCCCAGCATTGAACCCACGGTCCAGCGCCACAATGTGCCGCGCACGAATCGCTCGGCGCCTTCTTGTGCCTTGGTGAAGCCCGGAGCATAAAGCACGCGGTGGAGCGCCGCGCCAAGTGTGACGAATGCGGCCGCGGTGGTCCAGAGCAAGAGCAGCGGCAGAAAATCGATCTGCTGCCGCAGATATCCCATGATCGCCTGCGATGCCCACTCGCTCGGCAAGAACGGCGACGTCGGACCGCGGAGCAGGATCACGAAGTCGAGCAGGTTGCGAAATCCTTCCGGCCGCGCGAGCTGCTCGGGACGAATCATGCGGAACAGCAGGACCACGCCGCCCGCGGCGCCCAGCGCAATGATGGACAACAGATCCCGGGTGCGCCGGGCGGGGAAGATATTCACGAGCACCAGCGTGACGGCGCTTCCCACGACCGCCGGAAGAATGAGCATCGGGATTATGGCGAGGACGGCATAGGGAATGAACAGCACGCCGCCCTTGTACACGATTCCGTACGCCGCCAGAATCGGGACGATCATCAGCGCCACCATCCACGAGGAGTGCAGCAGCGTTTCGCTCAACTTCGCGAGATACAGACGCAGCCAGTCGACGGGGGCGGAAACCAGGAGATCGAGATCCTTCGCGAGGAAGAAGCTCGAGAGCGCGGTGATCACGTTCGACAGCACGAGAATCGTGATAAACGACAGGAGAATCAGTCCCAGCATCTTCCCGGGGATGAGCGGGCCGAGCTCCTCGACGGCGCGCAGCGTCTTCAGGATCTTGTAGAGGACGCCGAACACCCCCGCCCAGAACAATCCACCGACAATCGCGAGCACGACGAGCTTGCCGCTGCCGCCGCGCGCGCGCTCTTCGCGCAGCCGCTGTAACGCGGTCCGCCACTTGGGCTGCAGGACGTGGGCGAGCGACGGCTGTTTCACCGTCCGAGGACCTCGGCGAGCTCGCGAACTTGCGCGCCGCCGGTGAGCTTCAGGAACAGCTCTTCGAGGCTCGCGTCACCGGCCTTGTGCTGGCGCCGCACGTCGTTGACCGTCCCCGCCGCGACGATCTTGCCGTGCTGGATGATGGCGATCTGATCGCACATCGCTTCGGCGACTTCGAGCGTGTGCGTGCTCATCATGACCGTGCCGCCGCGATCGACGAACTGGCGGAAGATGTCCTTGAGCAGACGCGCTGCCTTGGGATCGAGGCCGACCATCGGCTCGTCGACGACGATGCATTCGGGCCGGTGAATCAGCGCGCTGGAAATGATCAACTTCTGGCGCATGCCGTGGCTGTACGCCTCGACGAGCTCATCCTTCCAGCTCGTCAGCTCGAACACCTCGAGCAGCTCCGCGATCCGCCGCTCGACGACATCGCCTTCCTGGCCGTACAGGCCCGCGACAAAGCGCAAAAACTCGGCGCCGGTGAGCTTGTCGTACACGAACGGGCGGTCGGGGATGAATCCCAGTCGCATCTTGGCCGACAACGGACGCTCGTGCACATCGTCGCCGCCGAGCAGCACCCGTCCCTGCGAGGGCCGCAGGATCCCGGCGATCATGCGGAGCGTGGTCGTCTTGCCGGCGCCGTTCGGGCCGAGGCAGCCGTAGAGAACACCGCGGGGCACGTGCAGGCTGATGTCGTCGACCGCGACGAAGCTGCCGTACAGCTTGGTCAGGTTTTCCAGGCGAATCATAGGACCTCGAGCTTGAGCCGGCCGATCAGCGGAATCAGCTCGACCTGCCGAGCGAGACCACCGATCGCAATACGGACATGCGCGGCGTCGGCTGGGAATTGATCGAACATCGGATCGACGGGGATCCAGTCCTTCAGGTAAATCTCCGGCCAGGCGTGATAGTAGAACCGCCCGTTGGTGTAGATCAGGCCCGATACGGCGCGTGCGGGCAGTCCGGCCGACCGCGCGAGCGCGACATACAGCGTCGTGAACTCGTTGCAATCGCCGCTGGCATGCTCGAGCACCTGGACCGCGCTGGGCGCGCTGCCATTGTGAGGCGCCGTGCGGCGCAGCGACCGGTGCACCCAGTGCGTGAGCAGCTCCGCCACGCGAGCGGGGCTGCGGGCGCCGCGGTCACGCTCGATGATCCGGCGCGCCTGTGCGGCGATGCGCACGTCGTGACTCTGGATCAGCGGCTCGGGCGCGAGCCAGCGCGCGAGCGC
>DASZNX010000226.1:0-6152 GCA_035551075.1 Gemmatimonadales bacterium
CGCGAGGAATTTCTCCACCGGTTTGATCTTGCGAATCCAGCGCGGCACTTTGTCGCGATTGCCGCGCGTGACCCACAGCAAAGCCCAGAGGAATAGAGCCAGGATCGCGGCAAAGATGGTAACGAGCACCATGATGAAATGGCTCACATGGCTCGTGAGCCACAGAATGACGAGCGCCGCCGCGGTCGCGAGCGCGTACGCGATGTAGAACGAAATCAGGCCGGCGAGCACGGTCGCGACGGCGCTTTGGTGCGACAGCCCGCGACGCCGTAGCGAGCGCGCGACGAGCACGTTACCCGAGATTCCCGCGGACGGTACTGCCTGGTCCATAAACAACTTCACAACACCAAGCCGCATCATCTCGAGCAGCGAGCGCGAATGGCCCTGGCGGATCAGCGCGCGCTGCCACACGCCGCCGGCGCAGAGGTACGTGGCCACTTGAAGGACGACGGCGAGAACCAGCCAAAGGGGCCTTGCCTGCTCCAGGAGCCTGGCAAATTCCTCGGGCTTTCCAAAATGTGTGGCGAGTGCAATCACGAGGGCCAGCAGGAGCAGGCCCGTGATCAGTCCGGCTCTAATGCCGAGTTTCAGATTTTCCCGCGGGTTCTATTCCAACTCTCTTACCCAGATATTGCGATAACGGACCGGATTGCCGTGATCCTGGAGTTTCAGCGGGAGCTTGTCGGCGTGCGCTTTGTAGGGAGGCCGCGCTTTGTTCGCGGTTGGGCCGACGAGCTCAAAGTTGTCTTGAATCAACACTCCATTTAGAAACACCGTCATGCGCGCCGGACTCTCGAGCGAGCCGTCAGCCTTGAAGTGCGGGCGGTGAAAGACGACGTCGTAGGCCTGCCACTTGCCGGGTCCCCGCGTCGCGTTCACGAGCGGCGGATTCTCGCCGTAGATCGCGCCCGCCTGCCCATCGGGATATGTGTCGTTCTGGTACGAGTCGAGTACCTGCAGCTCGTAGATCCCCATCAGAAACACACCGCTGTTGCCGCGCTCCTGGCCCTCGCCTTTCACTTCGGCCGGCGTGGCCCACTCGATGTGCAGCTGCACGTCGCCGAAGCCGCGCGCCGAGACGAGCATCCCGGTGCCCGGCTTCACTTCGACATAGCCGTCTTTGACCGTCCACTTTGCGGCCGAGCTGTCTTCCGCGCGCCACTGCGACAGATTCGAGCCGTCGAACAGGACGACCGCGTCGCTTGGCGCGGGGACCGGGGGCCGCTCTGGGCCGGGATCGACTACCCGCGGTCGAGGGCGATCCATCGAATGTTGAGGCCATTGCTGCGGCGCTTGTGTCATCATCAGCAAAGCTAGCATGGCAATCACGGCTTCCACGTTCCTTTCGCAACGGCCGGCACGAACGTCTCGACATCCTTCGGGGGAAATTCGAGCGTGCGTCCTTGCTCGGCGCTCATGTACGCAGTCATCAAGATCTTCACCACCTGCAATCCGTCATCGAACGTGAGCGCGGGTTTCTCCTTGCCTAGGAAAACGTTCACGAAGTGACGATCCTCCGCCTCATAGCCGTACGCGGCCGCCTCGTTCGGGACGACCGGCATCTGTCCCATTTCCGCATTTTGTTTCTCGACCAGATCCTCGCCCGCTTTGCCCTTGACCTCGCGACTGAAAAACAGTTTCAGCCCCGAGTCGAGCGAATTCCACTGCAGCGAATACTCGGGCCCGAGCAGTTCTGCCGAGAGTCTCAGCCCGGCGCCGACGAAGCTCCAGGATGTGCTGGCCTCACCGAGCACGCGATGTCCGTCGTCGGTTGCGAACTCGATCACGACGTTGGCGAAGTCTTCGGACGGAGTCTTCGTGTAATCGATGTCTCTGCCCATCGTGGCCGTGAGTTTCTTGCTGTATTCGGGTCGTGACCACTTCAGGCTGGCGATGTGCCCGGTGATCCGCGACGGTTTTACGGACGTGCGCGGCTTGGTGGGATCGGTGAGCAGGTGCTGCACGAGGAGCGCCGAGTGGCACATCATGTCATTGAGCACGCCGCCACCCTGCAGCTTGCCCTGCCAGAACCAGGGTGCGTGAGGGCCACTGTGCTCTTCGGCGGCGCGCGCGAGATAGGGCCGGCCCGTGAGCTTCGCGCCGCGCGCCCACAGCAGCTGGCGGCCGACCTCGACGTGCGGCGCGAACGCCTGGTTCTCGAGATAGCCGTGCGCCAGGCCGACCTTGTTCACCAGATCGACGACCTGCTTGGCCTCTTTCACATTGCGCGCGAGCGGCTTCTCGCAGGCCACGCCCTTGAGCTGCCCCTTGCCGCGCTCCATCGCGCTCACCATCTCCTCGACGTTCTCGACGCGCGCGTGGTTCGGGCCCGACAGCCAAATCGCGTCGATCGCCGGGTCCTCCACCATCGAGGCAATCGACGGATACGGCTTCGCATCGCCGACGCCGAGCTGTTTGGCGATCCCGGCGGTGGCGGCCGCGTTCGTGGCGTTGGGGCTCCAGACGCCGAGGACATCAGCGTCGCGCACACCGGTAAAGCCCAGTAGGTGGAACTTGGCGTTGAATCCGCTCCCCACCATCCCGATCCCGAGTCGTTTGGCCACTCAGCTCTCGTACTGGACGCCGAGTTTCTTGAGCGCCTCATCGGGGCAGCCCTTCCATTCAGCGACAAAGGTGTTGCCCTGATAGTCGAGATCGGCGATACCGATCTTGCTGGACCAGAAACCCGACGCCGTGAGATCGCGGAACATGCTGAAGAAGGCGGCGCCCTGAGTCAGCTCGGGTTTCGCCTTCTTGGGCCATGCGATGTCGTCGAGCACCGCGGTACGCTCGGCGTCGGTCGAGGCGACGAACGTCTTGCCGAAGCGGTCGTAGCACTCCGCGTCGAGCCACGCGAGCCCGCCGCGCATGGGAATCTGTCCGTCCGGCCGGTCGTTCATCATGAAATCCATGAATTCCGGCACACCGGCGTCGGTGGCGCTGCCCGAGCGCTCGTCTTTGGGAATGACGAGATCGGCGAGCAGTCGCACCGTCTCCCATTCGTGCGGTGTGAAGAATGACGGCGCGTAGGGCGTCGCAGACTTCACCGCAGTGCGGACGAGTTTCCCCGCATGCGCGACGTCATGCGGCGTCCACTTGAAGGCGGTCGTGAGCGCTGCCAGCCCGAGGACCCCGAGCGCCTCCCGGCGGGAGACCTCTTTCGGCTCGTCCGCCCGCCCCGTCCGTCCGCCTCCCTGCCCGTCGTTTTTCATAGAACCCTCTTTTTCAACTGGTCCGCGATGTAGTCGCTGGCGCGCCACGACAGCGCGAGGATCGTCCACGTCGGATTCTTGTCGGCTTGAGAGACAAAGGGACCGCCGTCCGTCACGAAGAGATTCTTGACGTCGTGCGCCTGGCTGTTGGCGTTCACCACCGACGTCTTCGGATCGGCGCCCATCCGCGCGCCGCCCAGCTCGTGGATGATCACGCCGCCCGCCGCGATGCCGTAGCCATCCTCTTTCGTCGGCATGGGCGACGTCGGCGTCCCGCCCAATTCGGTGATGATCGAGCGAAACGTCTCCTGCATATGCTTCACTTGCAGGTACTCGTGATCCGTCCACTTCCAGTGGAACCGCAGCACGGGAATACCCCACTTGTCGACGACGTTCGAATCGATCTCGCAATAGCTGTTCTCGTTGGGGATCATCTCCCCGCGCCCTGAGAAGCCGACGTAGGCGCCGTAGTAGCGGCGATAATCCTGCTTGAGCTGCTTGCCATAGCCGCCGCCCGGAGGAAGCCGGTCGATCCCGCCCAGAATGCCGTATTCGGGCAGGTCGGCGCCGCCCCAGACCTCGATGTGATACCCGCGCGGGAAGTCCAGTTTCTTGTTGTCGAGCCACCACGGCATGTAGACGTGCATCCCCCCGACGCCGTCGTGATTGTGCGGCACGTGATCCATCATCTTCGGGATGAATCCCGCGCAGTCGGTGCCGGTCGTGTCGGTGAGATATTTGCCGACCGTGCCGCTGCCATTGGCAAGGCCGTTCGGGAAGGATGCGGATTTCGAATTGAGCAGCAGGCGAGCGGTTTCGCAGGCGCTGGCGGCGAGGACGACGACGCGCGCGCTCACGTGGTTCTCGCTGCCGTCTTTCGTATTGATGTACGTGACGCCGCTCGCCCGTCCGCTCTTATCGAGCGTCACCTCGCGCGCCATCGCGTTCGTGACCAGCGTGAGCTTGCCCGTCTTGAGCGCCGGTCCGATCAACACGTTGGTCGAGGAAAAATTCGAGTTGGTCTTGCACCCGCGATTGCACTGGCCGCAGTAGTGGCAGGCCGCGCGTCCGTTGAGCGGACGTGTCAGGATCGACAGGCGCGACGGGATGCAGGTGATGTTGAGTTTGCGTGACGCCTGTTGGACCAGCAGCTCGTAGCAGCGTGGCTTGGGCGCGGGGAGGAAAATGCTGTCGGGCGCATTGGGCAGATTCTCGCTGCTGCCGAACACGCCGATCAGCCGCTCGACCTTCTCGTAGTACGGCTTCACATCGTCGTAGCTGATCGGCCAATCGTCGCCGAGGCCGTCGTTCGACTTGTTCCTGAAATCCCTGGGTCCGAACCGCAGCGAGATGCGACCCCAATGATTCGTGCGGCCGCCCACCATGCGGGCCCGCCACCAGCGGAACTTGTCTCCCTGTGCAACGGTGTACGGCTCGCCCGGCAGATCCCAGCCGCCGATGCAGCCGTCAAACTCGCCGAACGGTTTGGCTTTGGTCGAGGCGCCCCGGCGGGGCGACTCGTACGGCCACGTGAACATGGCGGAGTCGACCGTGTTGTCCCACGGTCCGCCGGCCTCGAGCACGGTGACGTTGAGGCCGGCATTCGTGAGGGCGTATGCGGCCATGCCGCCCCCCGCGCCTGAACCCACGATGCAGACATCTACGGCCGCCGCTTGTCTCGCGAAGCGCATTCGGGCTCCCGTCTCAATCCTAGGGTTGAGCCGCTAAATCCAACGAACGGAAACCTGCGGGTAATACCGGGTCCTCGGCTAGCCCGTTTCTTTTGGCGTCATGCAGAACACTCAAGAACCGAGAGGATGCTATGACCCGGACTAACTGGATTGCCTATGCCATTTTGGCGAGCGCCACGGCTATCGGCGCGTGCTCACCAAAGGGCGGGCAGGCTGGTCAACCCAATCGTCCCATCGACCAGCAGAATCAGGCTTCGGATCAGTACAATAACCGCGACAACACGGCTCGTAATCCGTCCGATATGCCGGTCTCGCTCACGGTGCCCACGGGCACCAAGATCGATCTCACGATCAACGACGAGCTGAGCTCCCGGAAGAACAAGCCGGGTGACACCTTCACCGCCAAGGTCGCGAATGACGTGCGTGATCCTGCTGGCACAGTTGTGATCAAAGAAGGCTCGACGGTGAACGGCAACGTGGTTGCCGTGAAGCCGGCTCCCAATCGCCGCACGCCAGGCACGTTGACGCTCGCGGTGTCCACGATTGAATCGAACGGGAAGACGTTCCCGGTTCGCGCGACGATCGACTCCGTGCAGAAAGAGTATCGCAAGCAGCCGATCAACGCAGGCGACGCCGCGAAGGTTGGTGTCGGCGCGGCCGCTGGCGCGGTGGTTGGTCAAGTCATCTCGAAGAACACCAAGGGCACCGTCATTGGCGCCGTGGTGGGTGGCATGGCCGGCGCCGGCGTTGCTGCCGAGACCAAGGACATGGACATCGTGATTCCCGATGGATCGCATCTGGTGCTGACTATCGCCGAGCCGTTGAAGGTGGCGGTGGATCGCGACGATCTGAAGGATCAGAACAAGAGCGATCAAACGAACAAGAAGTCCGATAAGACCCGCTCCTACTGATAGCCGTCGGCCTCTGGCCGTCAGGCATCAGTAACCGAGCGCTCCACCGGCGTACCGTGGGTCGGCAACACCGATCCACCCGCCGGCGGTTTTTTCTATCGCGGCGATGATGCCGCTATGCCCTCGCCGCTGTTGCATCGTGTGTCCCATCGCTTCGAGCGCATGCACCGTCGAGTCGCTGAGACCGCCGCGCTCGAAGAAAGTCTGGTCGGGGAGCGCCTGGTGATGAATCCGCGGCGCGGCGACCGCATCCTGCAAACTCATGCCCTGATCCAGCACGTTGAGGATGACCTGCGCGACCGACGTAATGATTGTCGGACCACCCGGCGTGCCGACGA
>DASZNX010000227.1:0-3029 GCA_035551075.1 Gemmatimonadales bacterium
GCCTAAGACGGCGCCGACAACCGCACCAACGAGCAGTCCAGTCGCCAGATTTCTGAAACCGCAGTCCATCTGAGCCCCTACCTCAGCCGCTGCCTGCCCCAGGCTTGTAGCGGGCGGCTCTTTGCACTGCGCTGAAGCGCCGACGATCAGACCAACCAATGAACCCAAGCCCGCTCCCAACTGCGCGTGACCGTGTCTCACCAGCGCTGAATCGATCGCCGTGGTGGGCACAACGCGCTCCTGATCATCGGAGTTAAGCACCAGATGGTCACCCTCGTTTCTGAGGACGGAACCGCTCAACCAACCCTGTCCGAGCACGTGGAGCCGGACGGTGTTGGAGGGCTTGAGGCGCGCAATTGCTTCCATCTGCGCAACGGTGTTGTTGAGTGGCAGGTGGGAGAGGGAGTCGCCACTCTGAGCCTGAGCGACGTCCGGAATAAGCGCGAGTAAGACGACAACGGGGACCGGGTACCGCATAGTGTGCTCACGGTGAGAGTTCGTACTCAAGATCGGTCCGGTCAGTCAAGGCAGCGTCAAGCGGCTCGCGGCTGCGGGGCTCGCCGCTTCCGATGCTGGGGAACCCCGCGGCGTTCTCGGAGCAGGAGTAGTAGTACCACCAACCCCATTCGCTGTTCTAGGAGCGTGAGTGTAGTGCAGATTGGAATCGACAGTTTTGCCGCAGCATTTACACCCGAAAACCGCGCCGCTAGCCCCGCCAGTCGCCTCAACGATCTCGTCGCACAAATCGTGCACGCCGATCAAGTCGGACTCGATAGCTTCGGCATCGGCGAGCACCACCGCGCCGAGTTCCTCGACTCGGCGCCCGCGCTGATCCTGGCCGCTGCCGCCGCGCGGACGAAGACGATCCGGCTCAGCAGCGCTGTCGCCGTGCTGAGCGCCTCCGATCCCGTGCGTCTGTTCCAGCAGTTCGCGACGCTCGATCTGTTGTCCCAGGGACGCGCGGAGATGGTCGTGGGCCGCGGGTCGTCCATCGAAGCATTCCCGCTCTTTGGCTACAGGCTCGAGGATTACGACATCCTCTTCGCCGAAAAGCTCGACCTGTTGCTCAGGATTCGCGACAACGAGCACGTGCACTGGACCGGACGCTTCCGCCCCGCGCTAACGGGACAGGGCATCTACCCGAGACCGCTCCAGAATCCGTTGCCGATCTGGGTCGGCGTAGGCGGGACACCGCGCTCCTTCGCGCGCGCCGGCACACTCGGCCTGCCGCTCATGGTCGCCATCATCGGCGGCAACCCCGAGCATTTCCGCCCGCTCGTCGATCTGTATCGCGAATCCGGCGAGAAGGCGGGACACGCTCCAGAGCGGCTCAAGGTCGGCGTCCACGCGCTCGGCTACGTCGCGCCGACTATAGAGGAAGCGGCGGACGAATTCTTCCCCGGGTACGCGCATACGATCGCCACCGTCGGACGCGAGCGCGGCTGGGCCGGCGTGACGCGCGCAGCGTTCGACGCGCAGCGCGGACCTACCGGCGCGCTCGTCGTCGGGGATCCCGACTCTGTGGCGGAGAAGATCCTGCGCTACGACGAGGTGCTGGGCGGGATCTCGCGCTTCACCCTGCAAATGGACCCGGCGTCGCTGCCACACGCCAAGCTGATGCGCGCCACCGAGCTCCTCGGCGCGCGGGTCGCGCCCGCGCTGAGACGGGCGCGTATGGCGGCCTAGGAACGCGCTTGCGGATTGGACCGATCGAAGCCGTCGACGGCATACCTGTTGTCGACATCAAATCAGGAGATTCATCATGAAGGGCGCCGCGCGCGCAGGCGCCGCATGATCACCACGAACAGCTGCGCGAGCACCCCCCAACCGAGACACGCGACAATGAGGTAGGTCGTGAGCGACAGTCCGGGGACGAGTAAGCGCAAGGGCAGGGCAGGCGCGAAAATGAACGGCACCAGCAACGAGCCCCCGCGAAGCACGCTCACAGGGAATGTGAACGTCCGCACCAGCAGATCGCCGCTGAAATACAGAAGCGCGACGGACAGAGCGACGGCGAACACTCTGTTGATTGGTTGTTCAGACACAAATGCGTTGCAGTGTGAACGGCGTTCTGTTACAAACGCCATCCATTGTTCGGCGGGAACCGTGGAGCTCGTGTACCTGGTTACCCGATGGACGTGTCTTCCAATCTATAGAGGTACCGATGAGCACAATGGCTGTTTGGGACGGGACCGAGCCTGAGGTTGAGGCGCATACCGGCGCTGGTGTCGGCCAAAGGGCGCCCGACTTTGCGTTGCCGGTGCATAGCGGTGGATGGCTGCGACTGTGGGACATGATCGGCCGCAAGGCGGTGGTCCTGTTTTTCTATCCCAAAGATGGGACGCCGGGCTGCATCCGCGAGGTCCGGGCATTTCGGGATCGCTACTCCGAGTTTCTCGAGCTGGGTGCCGAAGTCGTGGGCGTGAGCGGCGACCCGATCGGTGTACACCGCAGGTTTGCCGGCCGTTTGCACCTGCCGTTCCTCTTATTGTCCGACGACTTCGGACTCGTGACCGGGCTTTATCAGGTGGAGCGGACGTTGGGTCTCGTGCCGGGCCGAGCGACGTTCGTAATCGATCGCAATGGCGTCATTCGGCACCGCTTCGTGTCACAGTTTGCGCCGAGTCGTCACGTCGATGAGGCGCTGATGGCCCTCCGCGCTGTCGACGCTCCCGCGAATTCAGCGCCATCCGGGCAGTAAAGTCCCTTCGGGTTTCCTCATCGGATTGAGCATACGGCCGGCGTCGCTTAGCGTGGCGCCGGCTGTGAGTTAATCATCGCGAATCCAGTTACCCACGTAACAAACAGCGTTGTGCCCAGCGCGATATGCAACATCCAGGTTGCGCATATCCGGGAACCAGGATAGAATATGCAACGTTTATGTTGCACGATTTCGGAGCCACGGCACATAACCCTGACCCGTATTCCCGGCAGGCGCGGCCGCACTTATTCGCAACGGCAGCGTAACTTACCGACTTCCGAAGAGAGGAACGCGACCTATGACGAGCACCACGGCCCAATCACAGAGC
>DASZNX010000228.1:0-5427 GCA_035551075.1 Gemmatimonadales bacterium
AGAGATGCACCTCGCGATCGAGCACGTGATTTGCGATCTCGTCGAAGATCGGCTGAAGGGTTAAACGTGCGTCGTGCGTCGTGCATGGTGCTTTGTTGATAGACCTCACGGGGAAACGAGCATTCGTCACGGGCGGCGGGCGCGGCATCGGTCGCGCGACGGCGCTGCTGCTCGCACGTGCCGGCGCCAAGGTCTCCATCGGATATCGCGCGCGGAAGCCGGCCGCCGAAACGCACATTGTTGCGGCCGTCCGCGGCGATCTGGGCACCGCGAGCGGCGCGCAGAAAGCCGTCGCCGAAACGTTGCGCGCGCTCGGCGGCAGTCTCGACATCCTCGTGATCAACCATGGCGTGTGGCCGCCCGACGGTGTGCCCGTCGCGGACATGTCGGATGAGCAGTGGGAATCGACGCGCCGCGCCAACCTCGATGCGGTGATGTACGTGTGTCGCGCCGCGATTCCCGGCATCGTGACCGGCGGGACCATTGTCCTCGTGTCGTCCACTGCCGGCCAGCGCGGCGAGGCGTTTCACACCGACTATGCCGCCACCAAGGGTGCGGTCATCGCGATCACGAAGTCCCTTGCGGTGGAGCTGGCGCCGAGGATCACCGTCAACTGTGTAGCGCCCGGCTGGGTCGATACCGAAATGGCCGCGAAGCCCTATGCCGGTGAAGGCCGTCAGCGGATCGAGCAGACGATCCCGCTCGGTCGCGTCGCCAGTGCGGAGGACATCGCTGGTCCGATTGTCTTCCTGTGCTCGCCGCTCGCCCGCCACATCACGGGGGAAATCCTCAACGTGAACGGCGGCAGCGTTCTGTGCGGGTGATCGAGCGGTAACCATGCCGTTTCCCGCCAGCCTGGAGGTCCCCGACACCGTTCTCAAGATCGCGCGGAAGCTCGAGGACTCGGGGTTCGAGACGTGGTGTGTGGGCGGAGCGATCCGCGATTCGCTGCTGCAAGTCCCGAACAACGATTTCGACCTGACCACCGCCGCCCGTCCCGAAGTCGTCCGAAAGCTCTTCAAACGGACCGTTCCCGTGGGAATCGAACATGGGACTGTGGCCGTGCTCGATGCCGACAATCAGCCCCACGAAGTCACCACGTTCCGGAAAGACATTCAGACCGATGGGCGTCATGCCGTCGTCGAGTTCGGCGTCTCACTGATGGATGACCTCGCGCGCCGCGACTTCACGATCAACGCAATCGCCTATCATCCGATCCGGCACGAATGGCGAGACCCGTTTCAGGGCGAGCAGGATCTCGCGAAAAAGATGATCCGGTCGGTGGGCGACCCCAATTGGCGCTTTCAGGAGGATTACCTGCGGATCTTGCGCGCCCTGCGGTTCAGCGCGCGCTTCGAGTTCCGCATTCATCCGCGCACCCTCGAAGCAGCAAAGGCCAACATTCAGGGGCTCGCGCAGCTGTCGGCGGAACGCGTGCGGGATGAGTGGTTCAAAGGAATTCAGACTGCGAAGAAAGTGTCGAAGCTCGTCAATCTGTGGATCGACACCGGAGCGAAGCGGATCTGGCTCCCGGAGCTGGGATCAGCAGAGGGATCTGTCGACAAGCTGCCGCGCGATCCGGTGCTCATCACCGCGTTTCTCGCCAAGGATCCCGCGTCGCTCCTGACTCGATTGAAATCTTCCAACAAGGAAATCGAACGAGGGCGAGCCATCGGCAAGTGGCGGGATGACTACCCGGACTCCAAAGACCAGCCGGCAATTCGCCGCTGGCTGGCGGCAACCGGCGAATTCGCGGACGATCTCCTGGCCCTGCTCCCCGCTCGCAGCGGTCCCACGTCCTCCGCGTTTCTCAAGGCCGTGGAAGCGATCCGCGCGAAGCATCCACCGCTGTCGCTGAAGGATCTCGCGGTCAAGGGCGACGATCTCATCGCCGCCGGCGTTCGACCCGGGCCCGACGTGGGCGAGGCGTTAGCGCGGATGCTCGACGAGGTGCTCGAAGACCCCAGCCGCAACACGCGGGAATATCTCCTCTCGCGTGTCTAAGGCCCTGCTGTACGCGCTCGTCGCCGCTGCCGGGAACATCCTGGGCGCGCTGGCCGTCACGCGCAAAGCGGTCCGTGAGCTGCGCGCCATCGAGCTGCTGGTGGCGTTCGGGGCCGGCTTCATGTTGTCCGTGGCGATTGTGGAGCTGCTGCCCGCGGCGCTCTCGCGCAGCGGCGCGGTCGCCCCCGCGCTCGTACTCGTGGGATATCTCGCCGTCCATCTCACGCAACACACGGTCACGCCGCATTTCCATTTTGGGGAGGAGACCCATGCCGTCAGCTCGATCGCGGGGACCTCGGCGCTCGTCGGGCTCCTGCTGCACACTTTCTTCGACGGCGTGGCGATCGCCAGCGCGTTCCTGGTGCGGCCCGAGCTCGGCGTCATGGTGTTCATCGCGATCTTTCTGCACAAATTGCCCGAAGGCGTGACGATCTCGAGCCTGATGATAGCGGGCGGACGAACGGGCGAGCGGGCGGTTGGCGCGGCTGGATTGCTGGGTATCGCAACGCTGCTCGGCGTGGTGCTGACCGATGAGTTGGGGTTTCTCGTGCAGCACGGACTCGCGTTGTCGGCGGGCGTAACGATCTACGTCGCTGCGTCGAATCTCGTGCCCGAATTTCAGGGCAAACGGGGATGGAAGCTCCCGGCGGCCTTCTTTGTGGGGGCAGCGATATTTTTCGTGACGAAGGTGATCATGGACCGGGTGTAGGGATAGACGGATCTCCAATGACCGAACCCACATTATTTCAAGGCTCGACCGAGCCGCTCGCCGCCCGCATGCGGCCCAAGACCCTCGATCAGTTCCTGGGCCAGGAACATCTGCTGGGGCCGGGCAAAGCGCTCGGCGAGCTGATCCGCCGCGGGGATGTTGGCTCGTGCATCTTCTGGGGACCACCGGGCTCCGGCAAAACCACGCTCGCCAAAATCATCGCGAATTACACCGATCGACATTTCGAGCCCTTCTCGGCGGTTACCGAGGGCGTGGGGCGTGTGCGGGAGATTATTAAGGAAGCAGAGGAACGGCTGAAGTATCAGGGGCAGGGAACGATCCTGTTCTGCGACGAGATCCACCGCTTCAACAAGGCCCAACAGGATGCGTTTCTCCCCTGGGTGGAAAACGGCATCATCACGCTGATCGGCGCGACCACCGAGAATCCGAGCTTCGAGTTGACGAGCGCGCTGCTCTCGCGCTGCCGCGTCTTCGTCCTCGAGCCCTTGACCGACGATCACATTCGCACGCTGCTGATGCGCGCGGTCGAGACGGAGCACAAAGGCGATCTCGAACCGGCGGCCATGGATTTGCTCGTCACGCATGCGCAGGGCGACGCGCGACGCGCCTTCAACACGCTCGAGGCGCTGCTGAAGCATGCAGCCGCGCAATCGCCCCGGCCGTCCGTGATCTCGGCCGAGGTCGTACGCCAGGTGCTCGAGAAGCCGCTCCCCGTGTACGACAAAGCCGGCGAGCAGCACTACAATCTGATCTCTGCGCTGCACAAGGCCGTGCGCGGGTCTGACACCGATGGCGCGTTGTACTGGTTGGCGCGCATGCTCGCGGGCGGCGAAGACCCGCTGTACATCGCGCGGCGCCTGGTACGCATGTCGATCGAAGACATCGGGCTCGCGGATCCCCGCGCGCTCACGGTCGCGCTCGCCGCGAAAGACGCCTACCATTTTCTCGGCACGCCCGAGGGCGAGTTGGCGCTCGCCGAAGCGACCATTTATCTGGCGACGGCGCCGAAATCGAACCGCGCGTACGTTGCGTTTGGTGAGGCGCAGACCGCCGCGCAGGAGCATCCCGCCGAGCCGGTGCCGCTGCACATCCGGCAAGCGCCGACGCCACTGATGAAAGAGCTTGGGTACGGGCAGGGCTACAAATACGCGTTCGATTCCGAGAATGCATATCTCCCGCAGGAATACTTACCCGAAGCGCTGCGCGGAACGGTGTGGTATCAGCCCAGTGAGTTCGGGTACGAGAAGACCGTGAAAGAACGGATGGCCTGGTGGCTCGAGCTTAAGAAAAAGTCGCTGTGATGTAGATCGCACACCGCGCGCGTCAAGCGTATTGCCCACAGCTTTCGCGGAAAGCGGGAAAAACTCCATCCACCTTTCAACAAATTGTGCGGGCCGGTAGCAGGAACAGTTTTTGCCCACCTCAGTCGATCGCAGCATAAAAAGCGGACACGCTGTCTCAGAGCAAACCCGTCGAAAGACGGCGACGCAGAGCCGCGGGACTTCACGGGATTTTCCCTAAGGGATTTTCCGCAAGTCAGCCGGGCCGCCAGCGCATCGACTTCGATACGTGGCGGCCCGGCTTCGTTTCAGTCGGAGACTGCCACTTTCGCTGCTCAGAGCAAAACCGCCGAAAGGCGGTGACGCAGAGCTACGGAGCTACCGCGGCTGAATGCCGCCACGCCAGCCGGGCCGCCAGCGTCGACCTCACCTCGAGTTGGCGGCCCGTCGTGTTGCGGCCGTCGGGGGGCTCCGATGCGTCGTACGCTTCTCGCCCTGATCGTTCTGTTTGCCGCCTGCAATATCGAACCGCGTCACGTGGTCGGACCCAGTTTTGCGGTCAGCCGCGTCGTCGTTGTCCCCGATACCGCATCGATCGATCCACTCGGCGAAGTGCAGTTCCAGGCGTACGGCGAGACTGAGAGCGGCGACAGCGTCGGTGTATTCGTGGCATGGAGCACTTCAGCGGGTTCGATCTCCTCCGATGCCGTCTACACAGCGGATACGGCGGAGGGCGATGCCGATATCATCGCGCAGCTGGGCGGCGGCCCGGACGAAGTGCCGCTGGTCGGCACGGCGAAGGTGAGGAAACGGAAGATCGTGGCACTCCTGCTGTCTCCCTCAAACGTTGCGCTCCAGCCGGGCGGTCTACAGCAGTTCAGCACGGATGCGATCCGCGCTCTGGGCGACACCGTGATCATTTCGCCGACCTACAGCGCAACCGGCGGCACCATCACGTCCGGAGGGTTGTACCGGGCGGGCCTCGTGCGCGGGACGTTCCGCGTGATCGCGAGCCGGCCGTCCGGGATGTTCGATACCGCGCACGTCACGATTGCGGACGTGGCGGTCGCGTCCGTTTCCGTCACCCCGGCCACGACCAGCGTACCCGTCGGCGGGATCCGCCAGTTGAGCGCGGTCACGAAGGACGCTGCCGGCAACGTTCTCACGGGCCGGGCGGTCACGTGGGCCAGCGATGCGCCGGGGGTCGCGAGCGTCTCCGCATCGGGCGTGGTGTCCGGTATTACGGCAGGGTCCGCGAATATTACCGCGACGAGCGAAGGGCAGAGCGGTTCTGCGGCCATTACGGTCGCGATGGTTCCGGTCGCGACGGTGCTCGTCGCGCCGGGCACGGCCAACCTGCGGGTCGGCACGAGCGCGCTGTTCATCGCGACCACAAAGGATGCGGCAGGCGAC
>DASZNX010000229.1:0-4366 GCA_035551075.1 Gemmatimonadales bacterium
CAGAATGTCCTGCAACTTGAGCGAGATCAGCTCGGATACGCGCACCCCTGTCGCGTAGGCGAATTCAATGAGCGCGCGATCGCGGACGGCGAGCGGTTCGTCGGTATTGGGTGCGCCGAGGAGCTTATTCATCTCGGCCACGCTCAAGACGGCCGGCAGCGTGCGCCACCGTTTGGGTGATTCGATGCGCTCGCTCGGATCGCGCGCGGCCAAGCCTTCGCCCACGAGAAACTTGAAGTACGTGCGGATCGCGGAGATCTGCCGGCGAATGGTGGTGGGGGCGAGCCCCAGATCCTTCAGGAAATAGATGAACGCGCGCAGTTGCGCCGCTGAGAGCTGCTCTGGTGCGTTCGCGCGATGGCCGGTCGCGTACGCTGCGAGACGTGTGATATCGCGCAAGTAGTTCTCGACGGTGTGCCGGCTATTGCCCGCCTCGAGCGCGAGGTAGTCACGGAAGCGCGCGAGATGGAATGCGCGATTTAGAGCGGCGTCGGAGGTGGAGGCGGACGACGCAGTCGCCGGCGGACGATCCATATCACAATTATGAGAACGAGCGCGGCCGCCACAATAGCGAGACCGGCATTCACTTGGCGCATGAACGCCAGCACGTCATCGAGGTTCGTGCCGAGCCGGCTGATCGCGTAGGTGAGGGCCCCGTAATAAGCCCCCGATGCCAGCGCCATCGGAAGCAGCGCGCGGGCCGGCGGGACGTGCGCGATGCCGGCAAACGGCATGACGACAGCGCGCCAGACGGGCAACAGGCGCGACACGAAGATCCCGTATGCTCCGTGCCGGCGGTACTGCTCCGCGATATGCGCGACGGTGTTCGGCGTGAAAATGTATTTCCCCAGGAACCCCCGAGATACGAGCCCGCCATGTCGCCGCGCCAAAGCGTAGACAGCGGTGCCCGACGCGACGTTCGCCGTCCAGGTCAGCGCGAAGACCAGCCAGGCGTTCATGATGCCGCGACCGGAGAGGAATGCTCCGAGTGATACCGCGACGTCGGCGGGAACAGGCGGAAAGATGTTTTCGACGGCGGCGAGCAGCGCGATCAGCGCGTAGAGCGGCGCCGTAGGCAGTTGCTCGAGAAACGCGATGAAGTCGGTCAGGAGTCGGTGCCCGGCTCCATCAGCGTTGCGACTGCCATCACGGCCACCCCTTCACCACGGCCGATCCATCCCATGCCCTCGTTCGTTTTCGCTTTGACGGAGACGCGAGCGGCACCGGTGCCGAGCGCCTGCGCCAGCTTGCTCTTCATGGCATCAACGTGGGGCGCAAGCTTCGGCCGCTCGAGAATGATCGTCACGTCGGCATGCACGAACTGAAATCCCGCAGCCGCGACTTTGCCGAACGCCTTGCTCAACAGGTCCAGCGAGCTGGCGTTTTTCCATTGCGGATCGTCATTGCGAAACATGCGGCCAATGTCGCCCAGGCCCGCGGCGCCGAGAATTGCGTCCGTGATCGCGTGCGCCACAGCGTCCGCGTCGGAGTGACCAGCGAGGCCTTTGGCGTTGGGGATTTCGACGCCACCAAGGATGAGCTTGCGGCCCGCTGCGAAGGGATGAGAGTCGTAGCCGATGCCGACGCGCACTTAAATCCTTTGCGATAGAGCATCCAATTTACGTTCAATGCGAAGGGGTGCTTATTATTTTACACAGATGGAAATTCGCGCGAGGCCTCCATTATATGGCCTGACCTCCGAACAGGTCCGTGAGCTGTCCGCCTAACCGCTTGCAGAATCCACCCTGGAGCCGGCGCGATCTGCTGGCGATGCTGCTCTCGGCTGCCGCCACGCCGCTCTGGTCCGCCTGCGGAGGGTCTGTGAGGCCGAACCCGCCCACGCCGGCGCCACCAGGCGACGCGCGGGCGCTCGCGCTGCTCGATCAAGTCGCCGAAGATCTGCTTCGGCTCTTTCCCGAGACCGCGACGTCCCTCGGCATCGATACCGGCTCTCGCGCGGCGCTCAGGTCGCAGCTGACCGACAGATCGGCAGACGGGGTTCAGCGTCTGGCGACTCAGATACGCGCGTCGTTGGACCGGGTCAGCGCGATGCCTACCGCGGACCTCTCGCAGCCTGTGCGCACCAGTGTGGCTGTGGTGCGCAGTGCTTACACGACGGCGCTCGAGGGTTTCGCCCTTCCCTACGGCGACATCACGGTTGGCGGTTGGCGCAACACTCCCTATGTCGTGATCCAGAATGTCGGCGCGTATCTCGACGTGCCTCGGTTTCTCGATGCCGATCACCCGATCGAGAACGCCGCCGATGCCGAAGCGTATCTGGCGCGGCTGGAGTCCTACGCGCGGCAGCTCGATGCAGAGCTCGGGCGTATGCAGGCGGCGCGAGCGATGGGGCTCGTGCCGCCGTCGTTCCTGCTCGACAAAGCGCTCAGTCAGATCAAGCTCTCGGCCCAGAACGCGCGCGCCGGCGGCTCAGTCGTCGAATCAATTGCGCGGCGCACGAAGACCATTCCTGGGGACTGGAGCGGCCGGGCCCGCACCATCGCAACCCAGCAAGTTGCGCCCGCGCTCGAGCGGCAGATCGCGGAGCTCGAAGCGGAGCGCGCGATTGCGACAGACGATGCCGGCATCGCGGCGCGCCCGCACGGCGAGGATTTCTATCGCTGGGCGCTCAAGGCATCGACCACGACGACGCTCTCACCCGATGACGTGCACGAGCTCGGTCGCACGGAGCTCGCGTCTCTCCAGAGCAGGATGGACGTGATCCTCAAGCAAGTCGGCTATTCGCAGGGCTCAGTCGGAGAGCGGATGCAAGCCTTGGCCAAGGATCCGAAGTACAAGTTTTCCGAGGGCGATCCTGGCCGCGCCGAGATCATGGCTTTCATCAACGATCGGCTGCGCTGGATTCGACAGCAGATGCCGCGCGCGTTTCATCACGTGGTGAACCCGAACATGGAGGTACGGCGACTGCCGCCTGAAGAAGAGCCGGGAGCGCCGGCCGCCTATGGCGGCGCCGGATCGATCGACGGCAAGATCCCGGGCCGCTTCTGGATCAATCTCCGGACGACCGATCTGCACAGCAAATACAGTCTCGCCGATCTTACCTTCCACGAGGCGATTCCCGGTCACATCTGGCAGGGCGAGTATACGCATCAGATGCCACTGATCCGGCAGATGCTCGCCTTCAACGCCTATTCGGAGGGCTGGGCGTTGTACGCCGAACAGCTCGCGGACGAGCTGGGCGCGTATGACAACGATCCTGTCGGGAGACTGGGATTTCTGCAGTCGATCGCATTCCGCGCCTGTCGCTTAGTCGTGGACACGGGCATTCACGCAAAACGTTGGACCCGCGAACAAGGGGTTCGTTTTTTTGTGGACGTTAACGGGTCCAATCCGCTGGAGGTCGCGAGCGAGGTCGATCGCTATTGCTCCTGGCCCGGGCAGGCGTGCGGGTACAAGGTGGGCCATACCGAGATCAATCGGCAGCGCGACAAAGCCACGGCGGCCTTAGGATCGCGATACGATCTGAAAGCGTTCGATGACGCCGTTGTGCTCGGCGGGAACGTGCCGTTGGATGTGCTGGCGACGAATGTCGATTCCTACATCGCGAGCACGAAGAGGTGACTCAGGTCACATCCTGCTCCTCTTAGCTTAGGCCAACACCGTCAGGCTGGGTCTCGGGCATGTTGTCACCCCTAGCCGTTCGCATCGGTGCTGGCGCCCTGGCACTCCTTGCTGTCATCGCCCTGCGCGGCAAGCGCTGGGCCTATCTCGCATTCGTCGTACTCGGGCTCCTCTATTTCCCCGCGCAGACCCACTTCCACGTGCACGCCCCGAAGTGCGAGCAGCTGCTTCCCACGGTGCAGCAGCTCGTCCCGTTGCTACAGAACTACCTCTACATCGCGCTGTTCGCCGGTTTCTACTGGATCTCGTGGGTGCAGTTCGGACGGTCTGCCGTCTCGGCGCTCATCGCGACGTTGCTCGTGGCAGCCCTGTTTGAGGTCGCCGAGGGCATGACGGCAGCAGTGGTGGCAACGAAGGCGTTGGCTGGGGCGAGGGTGGTGGCTGGTTCGAAGGCCTTCGCGGCGATGCGAGGACACTGCCGAGTGCGGGATCTCGTGCCGGACGCCGCGGGAGCGTTGGGGGCGGCGTTGCTGCTTGCCGTGTGGGCCCGTCTGTCCCGGAAACCTGCCTATGTCAGACTCGGCAAGTCTCGTTCGGCTGCGGCTCCGCGCCGGACGCCCGCTCCTGCCCCATCGCCGCTGTCCGGTCTACCTACCCTGCCGCGGGCTGCCGTTCCTGCTCCCGGTGTTCCGCCTGCGCCCGTTCCCGCGCGGGGGATCGTTCCGCCGCCTGCGGACTTTTCACCGGGCCCTGCGGATACCGCGCCGACGCAGGAGGTCGCGGT
>DASZNX010000230.1:0-2410 GCA_035551075.1 Gemmatimonadales bacterium
GCGCACGAGGCCACGCTGAGCCGGGTCTTCGCCGGACAGCATTTCCGTTTCGATCTCAGCGCAGGCAAGCGCCTGGGCCACGCAGTCGCCGGACTGGTCGTCGATCACCTCCTGACTCCCCGCGATGGGGACGGACGCGAAGTGAAGACTCGCAACTGATCTCCACAGGGACCAAATCCAAATTGTCGCGAGCGCGACAACATTTCGGGACCGCGATCGCAAATGGCGCTCGAACGGCGAGGATCACGATGAGGAGACTCCGCGCCCCGCCTGTTTCGATCGCTTCCGCCCTCTCGCACACTCGTGCCGCGTTCTTTTCTGCGCTTGTCGGCGACGTTCCGGGTATCCGCAAGGCCCTCGATCGCGGTGTCCCTGTGGATGCGCGTAACGGGCGCGGGCAGACATTGCTTCATGTCGCGTGCGCGAACAGGCGATTCGACACCGCGCGCCTCTTACTCGAGCAAGGCGCTGATCCCGAGGTATGTAGCGCAATCGGCTTCACGCCGCTCACAACCGCGATCCTCGACGCGGACTACCAGCTCCCCGCGTTACTCCTCGACCACGGCGCAGATCCAGACACTCCCGGGCCGGAAGGACTCACTCCGTTGATGCTCGCAGCCATGCTCGATAACATCGTCCTCGTCGACCTGTTACTGGAGCGGGGCGCCTCGCAGGACGTCGCACTTGAAAACGGTTTGACGGCGCTCTCGATTGCCGTTGGAATGGGCGCGCAGGGCGCCGCACAGCTGCTCCTCGCAATGCACTCGGTCGCCGTAGCCGGGTTCCGCGCGTAGGACCTGATGCATCAGCCTCGCTCGCTGTTGGTGATGCGACGAGGCCGCGGGCCATCGCGAACTCCTATCGTGCGCATGCAGCCACCTTCGCTCTGCCTCTACGAATCTCGCACCGCCTTTCTTCCAACCCGTACGCGATCTGCGATGGCTCTCCATCCGCGCGGGAATAACCACTGTGTCGACTTAGTCCGTTGCGTCGGACCGTAGTCCCCACAAAGGAGTCACTAAGATGAAGCCTCTCTTTCTTGCGATCGCTCTTGCCGGGGTCGTTCCCGGCGCCCTCGCGGCGCAGGATCTTCTCGTCGCGTTCGACGGCGGAATCGGAGTCGATCCGGCCTCCGGCGTAACCCCCACCGGTGGCGCGGCCCTTAACGTCGTCCGCGGAGTTTCTCCCGGCATGTTCCCGTGGAGGATCTCGCGCCTGCACGCGAACGTTCACGTCGACGGGCACATCGAAGTCGACGGGCGAGGTTTGCTGTTGACGGGCGGCAACCCCATCGGCACGAACGGTGGACAGTCCGTCTTCGCCACGCTCTTCTGTGGACCCGCCGCCACCGCGACCGCGCACAGCTCGAGTCCGGCCGGTGTCGCGTTGGAGCCCAACGGCGATTTTCGCATCGACGACGTCCTCAGTCCGCCGCCGTCCACCAGCTGCACGGATCCTGTTCTTCTCATCCTCAGCGCCGCAAACGGCCACTGGTTTGCGGCTGGCATTCCGAAAAATGATGCAGACGAGCGGTGACTTCGGCACCAAACGCCGTCGTCACGTGCACTCTGGCCATGTTGGCCGTCGGCTGCAGCGGCGGCCACTGGCAATCGCGGCGCGCCGACAAACCACTCAGTCGGGCGGAACTTTCCAGCCGGAACCTGAGCATTCTCGATCAAACCGGTGATCCTTGCCTGCGAGCGGCGTTTGCGCTGGCGCTCGCCCGACAAGGCTTTACTCTCGTTCCGCATGCATCCTACCACGAAGATCTCGAGGTTACTCTCAGGATCACGCCTACCCCTGCGGGTACCCTCGCGACGGGGACGCTGCGCAGCGACGGATTCTTCGTCGATGAAGCGAGCTTCCTCGTCGACGGCATCGACGACACAGCGGGTGCGCTGGCCAGGACGCTGGCTGTGTCAGAGCGCACCGCCGAGTTCGTCCGCAACAGCGGCACACCGCAGCAGAGGAATGCTACCGGGCATTAATTTCGACCTGACGCAAGGGGCGATAATCGCAGGCACCGGCGTTAGCGAATCTTACTGATTCGAAGGGAAGCACCATTGCACCGGTGGTGCGGCCCGTTCGGCAAACCGCAAGCGAAACAGACACAACCGGTCGAGATCACACGCGTTCGGGCGCCGGTGCGAACCCACGACCCTTTGGCTCCGGGCCAGGGGACGCGGGTATGCGCTAACCACTTGAAATTACGAGGCGAGCGCGCGACGCAGCGCATCCAAGCCGCAAGCCGGACATCTGCTAAGTAGCTGAATTCATTGTTGGTCGGGGAGACAGGATTTGAACCTGCGACCCCCTGGTCCCGAACCAGGTGCTCTACCAGGCTGAGCCACTCCCCGACGAATGGACGCGCGGGAGTAACGCAAAGGCGAGCGGGGGTCAAGGGATCCGG
>DASZNX010000231.1:0-1523 GCA_035551075.1 Gemmatimonadales bacterium
TACTCGAGCATGTCCGTCGGCGCGTACGAACAGAAATTGCTCCAAGCCGCGGAGGCCACGGGCCGCCTCGAGATTGCACTGGTTCGGTCATGGTGGAATGAAGAGCAATTCCTCGACGCCGTGGCCGGTCGGGTGACGGAAGCGCTGCAGCGGGTCAGCCGTCCAGCCGACGCGCAAGTCATCTTCACCGCCCATAGCCTGCCGGAAAAGATTCTCGCGTCTCGGGATCCATATCCCGACGAGCTCAAGGCCAGCGCCGCTGAAGTCGCGACACGCGCCCGACTGAGCAGCTGGTACTTCGCGTATCAGAGCGCTGGTGCCACGCCTGAGCCATGGCTCGGTCCCGACGTCGAAGCCGTCATCACGGACATCGCGAAGGGCGGCGATACAGCCGTACTGCTCGTCCCCATCGGCTTCGTCTGCGATCACGTCGAAATCTTGTACGACATCGATGTCGAGTGTCAGGCGCTTGCCAAGCGCCTCGGTATCCAGCTCGAGCGCACACGATCGCTGAATGATGATCCAGGACTCGTCGCCGCGGTCGCCAACGCGGTCCGCACGGCCGCCGCGCAGCGAGGCTGGGGGTGAAGATCGTCGTCGTCGGTGCGGGGATTGCGGGACTCGCCGCCGCCTGGGAGCTGATGCGAGAGGGTCGAGGCCACGACATCACGATCCTGGAAGGCGAGCGCCGTCCCGGCGGCGTAATTGTGAGTGAGCATGTCAATGGATTCGTCGTCGAGGGTGGGCCGGACGGCTTCCTTGCCGGTGAGACGGAGCTGCCGGCCCTGGCTGATGAGCTCAACATCGGCGCGCATCTTATCGATCAAGAGGAACGCGGCACCTCGCTGTGGTCGGATGGGGAGCTTCAGCCGATCGACGCCGGTCGCGCCGCCGTACTGCTGGGGATCGAGGCCAACGCCCCGGCCGTAGCAGCCGGCTTTCGCAGCTTCGCCCAGGGGATGGCTGAGCCGGTAGTTGCATTGGCGCGAGCGTTGTCGGGCTCGTTGCGCCTGGCCCAAGGTGTCGCTGGAGTGGCGCGGGAGGGAAAACGATGGCGGCTCGCCGTCACGGGAGGATCGGCGCACGAGGCCGATGCGATCGTGCTCGCTGTTCCGGCCTACACGGCCGGCCGTCTACTCGAAAGCGTTGGCGTGACTGGAGCGCGTGAGCTGGCGGAAGTCGTGTACGCGCCGAGCATCACCGTATCCCTCGCTTATCGCAGTGAGCAAATCGGGCGGTCGCTCTCGGGCAGCGGTTTCATCGTGGAAGCGCCGTCACCCGAACAGATCCGCGCCTGTACCTACGCATCACAGAAGTTTCCGGGCCGCGCGCCACCCGGCCACGCGCTGTTGCGGGCCTTTCTTGGGCCGACAGATCAGCATCCGGCGAAGCTCGCGCGCGAGCAGCTCGCCACGATCCTCGCCATTCGGGGCGAGCCGTTATGGTCGCGAGTGTTTTACTGGACGCGCGGTCTGCCGCGGTATCGTCCCCAGCATCGCGAGCATGTCGCCGGCGTACGTCGC
>DASZNX010000232.1:0-5598 GCA_035551075.1 Gemmatimonadales bacterium
GGATACGGACCGCGTACTTTGCCGACCCGAAGACCTGCACCTGCGCAACGCCGTTCACCGTCGACAGCCGCTGGGCGAGGAACGTCTCGGCGTACTCGTCGAGCGCGGGCAGCGGCATCGTGCTCGACGTCAACGCGAGATAAAGGATCGGCGAGTCGGCCGGATTCGACTTGTTGTACGATGGCGGCTGAATACCGGGCGGCAGCTGGCGCAGCGTTTTCGAGATGGCGGCTTGGACGTCCTGCGCGGCCGCATCGATGTCACGGGCCAGGGTGAATTGCAGCGTGATGTTGGTGCTGCCCATCGTGCTCGATGACGTCATCGCGTCGAGTCCCGCGATGGTCGAGAACTGTTTCTCGAGCGGTGTAGCGACCGCGGCCGCCATTGTTTGCGGGCTCGCGCCGGGCAATCCGGCTGACACGGTGATCGTGGGGAAATCGACGTTCGGGAGGTCGCTGACCGGGAGGAGACGATAGGCCATGATGCCGAACATCAGAATGCCCAGCATGACGAGCGTCGTTGCGACGGGCCGGCGGATGAACAGACCCGAAATGCTCACCGCACCGCCTCCGAGCCGCTGCCTCCGCCCCCGCCCCCGCCCGAGGTCTCTGTGGTCGGGCCACCGCGAATGTCCACTTTGGCGTTGGGCGTGAGCCGCAGCTGACCGTCGGTGACGACCAAGGCGCCCGGTGGGACGCCCGCCAGTACGGTCAGGCTGTCGAGTGTGCGCTCCACCGTCACCGGCTGCGTAATGGCCGTCCCGTCGCTATTCACGACAAACACGTACGTGCCTTGCTGGCCCTGCATGACCGCCTGACTGGGGACAACGACCGCGTCGGTCTGCGTGCCGAGCACCAGGGTGATCCGCACGAACTCGCCCGGCCAGAGTGCGCCGTCGCGATTCGGGAAGCGGGCCTTGAGGAGCACGGTCCCGGTGGCGCTGTCGACTTGATTGTCCACGAATGACAGAACGCCCTCCACCGACGAAGCCGAATCGCGCGCGGGTATCGCGATGGCGGTGAACTGTTGGTCGGAGCGCTGCCGCACCGCAGGAAGATTCACCGCGGGTACGGAGAAGCGGACCAGAATCGGACGCATTTGGACGATCGAGACAAGCGGATCGCTTCCGGACCGCACCACGTTGCCCTCGTGCAACAGCAGTTTGCCGGTGCGACCAGCGATCGGTGCCCGCACGGTCGCGTACTCGAGATTGAGCTGCGCGATTGCCGCGGCCGCGGAGTCGGAGCGTACCGCAGCCGCCGCCGCATCGGCAGCCGATTGCTTTGCTTCATAATCCTCTTGCGTGACCGTGTTGGTGGTCGCCAGGACTTTGTACCGCGCGGCTTCCCGTGCAGCGGTTGACGCCTGCGCCATGTCGCGGGCCAGCGTTCCCTCGGCTTGTTGCAACGCCGCTTGATAGGGGCGCGGATCGATTTCAAAGAGGGTCTGCCCCGCGGAGACTTCGTCGCCTTCGGCGAAATGGACGCGCAGGATCGTGCCGTTCACCTGCGGGAGCACTTGAACGGAGCGGATCGGCTCGACGGTCCCGTTCGACTCTAACTCATAAGGAAGGGAGCGCTTCTCCACCCGTGCGACGCTGACGGGAACCCTCGGTGCGGCGCCACCGCGATGGGAGGTACACGCGTTCAAGACCGCCACACCGGCGATCGCGAGGGTTGTGGTGCGGAATGGCACGCCTTCTATACGCATATCCTACCCATGGCGTCATTTAGCTCCGGAATGCGGCGTTTTGGGTACCGCGCGGCATGCCGCTAAACGTAGCCTCTGTCATGCTTGCCCGCGTCCGGTCAGCCGCCGTCCTGGGCATCGATGCCTACCTGGTCGAGGTCGAAACCGACATCGCGAACGGTTTGCCCACCTTTGTGACGGTCGGCCTGCCTCAGGGTGCGGTCAAGGAAGGGCGCGATCGGGTCTCCGCCGCCTTGGCCAACACCGGCTACACGTTCCCGCTCCGGCGAATTACGGTCAATCTCGCCCCCGCCGACGTGAGAAAGGAAGGCTCGGCCTTCGATTTGCCGATCGCGCTGGGGATCCTCGCTGCCACCGAGCAGGTCACGGCGGAGCGCCTAGCCGGAATTGCCGTCCTCGGTGAGCTGGGTCTCGAAGGCGCGATTCGTCCCGTGCGCGGCGCGCTGCCGGTGGCGCTGGCCGCGCGCGCGGCGGGCATCGAATCCCTGATTCTGCCGCGCGAAAACTTGGCGGAAGCCGGCGTCGTCGATGGATTGCAGGTGCTCGGCGCAGGGTGCCTCGCCGAGATCGCCGACTTTCTGGACGGAAAGGGCGAGCTCACTGCGGCGGCGATCGATGTGGGGCAGCTTTTTGCCGAGCGCGCCAAGGACGACGTGGACTTCGCCGAGGTGAAGGGGCAGCCACACGCCAAGCGAGCGCTCGAAGTCGCGGCGGCAGGCAGTCACAACATTCTCATGGTCGGCCCCCCAGGATCAGGGAAGACCATGCTTGCCCGCCGGTTGCCGACGATCCTGCCGAAAATGAGTCTCAATGAAGCGCTCGAGACCACGAAGATTCATTCGGTGGCAGGCACGCTCCCGCTCGGCGAGTCACTCGTGGCGCGGCGGCCGTTTCGTGCCCCGCATCACACGATCTCGGATGCCGGATTGATCGGAGGCGGGTCGTACCCGCGGCCGGGCGAAGTGAGCCTCGCGCACGGGGGCGTGTTGTTTTTGGACGAGCTGCCCGAATTTCGCAAAAACGTGCTCGAGGTGCTGCGTCAGCCCATGGAAGATGGGCTCGTCACGATTGCGCGGGCGGCCATGAGTCTCTCCTATCCGGCGCGCTTCATGCTCGCCGCGGCAATGAATCCGTGTCCGTGCGGCTGGTTCGGCGATCCGCATCACTCGTGCGCCTGCGAGCTTCTCGTCGTGCAGCGCTATCTCGCGCGCGTCTCCGGACCGTTGCTCGATCGCATCGACATTCATCTGGAAGTGCCGGCCGTAAAGTACAAAGCCTTGACAGACGAAAGCGGCGGCGAGCCCAGTGACGCCATGCGCGAGCGGGTGGATCGTGCGCGCACGGTGCAGCGCGAACGATTCGCCAACCGGCCCGGAATTTATGCGAACGCGCATATGGCGCCGCGCGACATCCGCACGCACTGCAAGGTTTCGGATGGCGCCGATGCGCTGCTGAAGACGGCGATTACCCGGCTCGGCCTATCGGCTCGAGCCTACCATCGGATTCTCAAGATCGCGCGCACCGTCGCCGATCTCGACGCGGCGACTGCGCTCGAGCCGAAGCACGTGCGCGAGGCTATTCAGTATCGGAGTTTGGATCGACGGGGGGTGGCTTAGCGCGCGGCGCTCGTTACGGGCACGCGCCGCCGTTTACGAACCAACACTTGGTGAACGGCGACGTCTTGAAGAATGCCAGCAGCATCGTGCCAACTTTTTGCTGGCCGCTCTGCGACGGGTGGGTTCCGTCCTGTACGAAGTCCGTACGTTGCCATACGAGCCCGTCGCTCACGCGCGGCGTCATCCCGTCGGCCCAGAGGTACGGTCCCCACGCGAGCCAGGGTGCGCCCGTGTTGTAGTTGAGATCGCCAGCGCGCGCGTCCGTCACGACACCGCCATTCGACATCTGTTCAATCTGTGCCTGAATCAGCCACTTCACGGCGAATCCCGACTCGTAGGCGAATGGCTCGGGATTCAACGTCGTCGTTGCGTATCCAGCGTAGATTCGACTCGAGAAGAAAATGATCTTCAGGTTCGGATAATTTGTTTTCACCGCGCGGACGATATTCCCAAGCAGCGATTCGAGCTGGTAGGCGTCCGCCTGAGCAGACGGCAATGAGTCGCGCGGTCCGGCGTCGGCCTGCTTGACCCAGACGATCTGTACCTGACGCTCCGTAAGCCCCAGCGGGGCCAGTCGATTGAGCCGGACGGTATCGTAGTTGGCGTCCGTCGCCGCGTCCCACGCCTGCGCATCCTGGCCGCCGCGCGCGCCATTGACGATTGCAAGGGTCGTATGGTTGACGCTCGTATCCGCGGCGGCTTGACCCATGAACGTCCAAGTGTTGCAGTTGGTGGTTGTGGAGCCTCCGGAGCAGAACTCCTGCGTGGTGTTGGACATTCCGAGCGAGAGCAACACAATCTTCCCGGCGGCGGCGGGCGCTCCCGAGGTGTCGAGTGGGACGATGGCTTGGGCGCGCGACCGACCCGCGGCAGCGTGGGCGGACGGCTCGACGTTTGCCCCGGCCGGGTACAGCCCGCCCCCGAAGCTCTTGTAGGTGCCCGCGCCGAGCTCGCTCAACGGGATCCGCCCATTTGCGGCCGGACCGCTCGTCGGTCCATTGTCGCCGCACCCCGCGCCCGCGAAAGCGAGGCCGAAGATCACAAGTCGATGGAACCGGTTCATGATCGGCAGACGATAGGCCGCTACCGCGCGTTAACCCGTGACGATGCTCACGTTGCGCGCGAATGCAGCTCAATCCCCGTGAGCAGCCGATGTGCGCCTGTGATCTGGTGCGGCTGCCCGACCACAACGAGCACATCGCCGGCTTCCAACTGGAAGTCGGCCTCTGGGGTGGCCACATCACTCTCCCCGCGCTGCACCGCCAGAATGAGGGCGCCGGTTTTGGACCGCAGTTGCGTTTCGGCGATGGTCTGGCCCACGGCCGGCGATCCGCTCTCGAGCACCATGCGCTCGACCTGCATTTGCGGAATCGCGCGAAACGTCCCCGTCAAGGTGAAGCGCGGCTGCTCACCGGGAGCCGGGCGCAGCGCCCGGTAATGCGACGCCCGGATCTCGTTGACCAGCCTGCTGATTTCGTCGGGTGCCAGGTTGTACTGGGCGAGCACGCGCGCGAAGATCTCGATCGACGTCTCGAATTCCTCGGGGATCACGACATTCGCGCCGAGGCGCGTGAGCTCCGGGACTTCGACGACGTAGCGGGTGCGCGCAATGATGTGGACGGTGGGGTTCAGCGCGCGCGCCACGCGCACCATGCGGCGCGTCGCCGCCGGATCCGAGATGGCAATCACGAGCATGCGCGCGCGTTCGAGCCCGAGCGCCCGCAGAATTTCTTCGCGGGTGGCGTCGCCGTAAAACGCCGGCTCTCCTGCTCTTCGCGCCTTGCGCACCGTCTGGGCATTCAACTCCACGATCAAGTACGGCGCGTTGATCGAGCGGAGCGCGGCCGCCAGGTTGCGGCCGTTGAGACCGAAGCCCGCGATAATGACGTGGTCGGTCACCGGATGCTCCACCGCCGCGAAGCCATGGGGTCGAAACCCCGGCAGTAGGCGATCGAGCGGCACGACTTTTTCGAGTCCATCGAGCAGCGCCGGCCCGCCGTGCATCAGGAACGGGGTCACCAGCATCGTGATCACCGCCACGCCGAGGAACTGCTGGTACAACAGCTCAGGGAGCAGCCCCATCGTTCGTCCGTCCCTGGCCAGGACGAATGAGAACTCGCCGATCTGCGAGACCGCGACGCCGGCGAGCAGCGCCACTCGCCCCGAGTACCCCATCACTGCCGGTCCCACGGCGGCAGACAGCGTCTTCCCTCCCATGATGACCGCCAGCGCGAGCACCATCAGCCCCAGATGCGACCAGAGGATTTGGAGC
>DASZNX010000233.1:0-4651 GCA_035551075.1 Gemmatimonadales bacterium
GAGAAAAGCAGATCCCTCGCTCCGCGCGGAAGGGCGGAACGCAGAAAAGCAGATCCCGAGCTGCGCGCGGAAGGGCGCTGGGAGAGAAAAGCAGATCCCTCGCTCCGCACGGAAGGGCGGAACGCCGAAAAGCAGATCCCTCGCTCCGCGCGGAAGGTGGACGACGGCGCTTCGCCAAGCGCAGGACCGCGCGCGTCGCTCGGGATGACAGGCGCGGGCTGCCTATTAGAAGAAAGGAGAGGAAGAGATCGGTCGCAAAGTCCGAGACGGAGGGGGACCAGGGTGAGGCCCGTTCCTAATGCGGAGCGAGGGTCACAATCGACAGGGTAATCGACAGGACGAACAGCAGGATGATGATCCACTCGAGCATCTCCATGCGCCGGGTCGCCGCGCGGTCGGAGACCTTCGCGTAGATCCCGTCGATGGTCTGCAGTTTGCGCGAAATGCTGCTATCCCACTCACTTAAGTGAAACCGGCGCGATGCGAGCGAGTAGACGCGTGCCAGGAATTGATCGCCCACGAGCTTCAAGGCATTGGTGACCTGCTCGAACAGCAGCGCCGCGTCGAGCTCGAGCCGCGCCAGGCTGCGGAGATCAGGACCCACCGTCGTGAACAATCCGGCGCGACGCGAACGCTGCAAGACGCGCTCGTACGCGCGCTCCAACACGTCGTCGAGCTCGTGATCGAGATAGCGCATCTCGAGAAGCTGGGTGTTGGCGAACTCGATCACGTCGCGCACGTCCTCGCCTTCGGGGTCGAACATGATCGCCGCGTCGGTATCGATGATCGTCGCATCGTTGGGGCCAAAGGACAGTCGGGCCGAGGTTGCATCGGCGATTTCCTGCGCTGACAGCGCGTGCGGGGCGGCGCGCAGTACCTGCGCCACGGTTTGCGCCTCGCTGGTCCACAACAGCGCGGCGTCGCATGGCGCGGTGAACGCCTCGATGTGGAAGACGGAGTAATCCTCCACAAAGTCCGCGACGCGCGGTCGCACGCACGCCGTTCCGAGCTCCGCGAGAATCTCGTTGACGTGGCGCCGCGAGTCGGCGAGCAGTCGCTCGTTCCCCCACAGCGCCTGCGCGAGATCGGGCAGGTCATGCAGAGGGCCCGCAAGCGGCAACGCATAGCTGACCGAGAGCGCGCCGAAGTCGTACAACACGACCTCGACGCTTGGTGCCGTGCGCCGCCCATTCACGTCCTGTGGCTCACCGCCGCGCGTCACGTGCAGCGGCGCAGGGCGATACTCGAAGGACGCGGGCGCGCGTCGTTTGTACTTGATCGTCTGGCGTTCCGTGGTGGTCGTCGACAGCAACCGGCGCTCGGCGGCATCCAGGTCGATCGCCTGCGCGACTTCATAGGCGAACATGGGGAAGCACGTGCCTTTGGCGATGACGGGCGTGGTCATGGTGATAAATCTAGAGGTCGTCGGCCCGCGTATCGCCAACGCGGGAAAGGGGTAGCAGAGGCCATGGCCATCAAACCCGAGCTTCGACAAGCAACTCCAAAACGCGTTGCAGGTCTCGCGCTTCGCACCGACAACGCAACGGAAGCGCGCGCCGGCGGTGGAAAGATCCCCGATCTGTGGCAGCGATTCCGGAGCGAGGATTGGTTCGGCCGGCTCGGGCAATTGGGCGCGGTTGGGCCGCCGCTCGGCGTCTACTCGGCATACGAGAGCGACCGCAACGGATCATTTCAGATCCTTGCGGGGCGCGAGATCAAATCGTCTGCCAACGTCCCCGCGCCGTTGCAGGTCGTTTCCGTGCCAAGCGGCTCGTATCTCGTCTTTCAGAGTAGCGGACCGTTGCCAGGGTCCGTCGTCAAAGGATGGCAGGACGTGTGGGCGTACTTCGAGCGCCCCCGCCCCCGCCCCCGCGATTTCGCGCGTGCGTATACCTGTGATTTCGAGATCTACCCGAGCGCCGAGACCGTCGAGATTTGGGTGGCGGTACAGAAGTCCTGACGGCCAGAGGTCGCTGACCGTCAGGACTGAAGCAGTAGACTTTAGCTGGCCTTCTGTGCGACGGGAGCGCGCCGGGTGGCGAGCTGCACCGCGCCGCCTCCGAGGCCCGCAACCAATGCCGCGATCCCCCACACCGGTCCCGAGTCGTGGATATTCAACGCCGCATCGAGCGAAATCGGACCAGCCCCGATGATCGTGATAGTCAGCGCGACGACACCGAGAAGCAGAGGATATTCATAGCCCTGGTTCTGATTGAAGTAGCCATGTTTCACGTGCACGGTGGCGATCGCGACGAACATCACGCTGATGATCAGCGTGGCCGCGAGCGGCGTGGCCAAGCCGAGCGCCAGGAGCAAGCCACCCGCGAACTCTGCCGAGCCGGCAAACAGCGCATTGCGCCGTCCCGGGATGAAGCCGAGCTGTTCCAGGAATCCACCGGTGCCCTGCAGACCGTATCCGCCGAACCAGCCAAACAGCTTTTGCGAACCGTGCGCCGCCATCGTCAGCCCGACGACCAGGCGCAGAATCAAGAGACCGAGCGTCATACCAAACCTCGTGCTTTCTGTTAGAGTGCGACTATCGAACGGAAAGCTGACTGATTATGTTCCCAAGTAACCATGCCCAAGCGAATCGATTCTCAGTGTCGCACTTTTCAAACGGCGATCGATATCCTCTCGAGCCGCTGGAACGCCTTAATTCTCAACGTGCTGCAGGAGGGGCCGTTGCGTTTCAGTGAGCTGTCCGAGCGCGCGAAGGGCCCGGGTGACAAGGTGCTCTCGGCGCGACTCAAAGAGCTCGAGGAGCGAGGATTGCTCATCCGGACCGTCGATGCGGGGCCGCCGATCCGCGTGAGCTACGAGCTGACGCGCGCGGGGCGGGAATTCGGGGATTTGGCGCAGGCGATCGAGCGGTGGGGCCGCGAGCTCGTACAGGGAGAAGGATCAGGCCGGCGTTAGGACTCTTTGCCGCGGAAGAGCAGCAGCGCCACGAAGAAGGCGGGAAGAGCCATGACGATCGTCGCTACGCGCGGTCCCGCGAGCGACGCGACTCCGCCATCGATCAGACTCGCAATCGGACGCGAGCCCAGAAATGCCACGCTCCAGAGCGCCATGATGCGACCACGCTCGTGCTCACCAACGTCGAGCTGCAACCGCGTGGTCGCACGCGTCTGACCGGCCAGGTATCCAGCGCCTCCTATCGCCAGGGCCACGAATGCCGGGGCGAGAGCGGGCGAAAGCGCGAACGCTACCATGCCTGCGCCGAACACCACGAACAGGATCGCGATGCTCCGGTCCTTGGGACGATGGACGGGAAACACGGAGGCGAGCACCGCGCCCAGACCGAACGCGCCAATCAGATAGCCGGTGAGCACGTCGGCGCGATGAAAGATCTGCTTGGAGAACTCCGGCGTCACGGTCATGACGGGATCCATCGTCAGCGACGCCGCCATTACGGTCGCCAGCAGGAGCGCGAGGTGCGGAGTCTTTGATACCATCCGCACGCTGTCCCGGAGCTTCGGCTGTTCCTTGGTCGGCGGCGCTCGACGCTGCGCGGGATCGAGCTTCACGAGTAGCAGCATCACAATGAGGATCACGTACGAAATCGCGTTCAGCCCGATCGCCGCGGCGACGCCGAGCTGTGCGACCACCAGCGCGCCGAGCGGGCCGCCGATGGCGCGGGAGAGGTTGAAGGTCACAGAATTCATCGCGACGGCGGCGCCGAGGTCCTCGCGCCGCACGAGCGCGGGTACGATGGCCTGCATTGCGGGTGTCGCGAACGCGGTCGTGAGACCGAGCAGCAGCGCGAGTCCTACCACGACCGGCAGGCTTCCCCACCCCACCGCGATGAGGAGCGCGAGCGCGGCGCTCACGAGCGTCGCGCCCACTTGCGTGAGAATCAGCAGCAGTCTCCGGTCGTAGCGGTCGGCGGCGGGACCGGCCCATGGCGCGAGCAGCACGACGCCGATGAACAGCGCGAAATTCGTGACGCCAACGAGCAACGTACTCCCCGTCAGGCGATAGACGAACAGCGATTGCGCGATGACCTGGAACCACGTGCCGCAGTTGGAGGAGAGATTGCCGATGAAGTAGAGCGCGAAGTTGCGCTCCCGCAGGATGCGAAGGGAGGTACCGGAGAGCATGGGTTGTATACCCCATGCCCGCACGCTACCGTTGTCCTCATCCCACCCGTTTTGTTGTCCTCACCCCCCTTTCCCCCTCTCCCTTCGGGAGAGGGGGGTCGAAAGGAGAGGTTCGTTTTTTTCCGCGTCGGGTGGCGGGATTTTGGTTGCGTCCGTCAGTCATTGCTGTGCCACTCTCAGTCCATGGATCCACTCCGCCGGATGCGAGCGACCGAGCGATTCGCGTTGGCGCGCCAGCTACGGCTGCATCCAACTCCTGCCGAACGACACGCGTGGACGCTGTTACGCAACCGCCGCATCCTCGGCCTGAAGTTCCGCCGCCAACATGTGCTGCATGGCTTCATCGTGGACTTCTCTTGTCCTAGCGAACGAATTGTGATCGAACTCGAGGGGAAGGTCCACGAGGCCGAAGCCCAGCGTCAGTATGACCAAGCGCGCGCCGGGTTCTTACAAGCTGCGGGTTACCGCATCATCCGACTGCGAAACAAGGATGTGAACCGCAAGCATCTCGAAACAGTCTTACGCGAGTCGCTCGACGCCAACCGCTAGTC
>DASZNX010000234.1:0-9139 GCA_035551075.1 Gemmatimonadales bacterium
GCCGAAGGCAAGATGAATCGCGATCTTACAGAGGTGAGCGGCGGCGTGCTCGTCGTCTCGCAGTTCACGCTCTATGGCGACGCGAGCAAGGGCCGCCGGCCGAGCTTCATCGACGCCGCGCCACCGAACCTGGCCATTCCCTTGTACGAAAAGTTCGTTGCGCTGCTCGAGGAAAAAGCTGCCGGCAAGATTCCCGTCGCGACCGGAGAATTCGGCGCCATGATGGATGTGGAGCTCGTGAATGACGGGCCGGTAACGCTGCTGCTGGAACGCTAGCGCGCCGCGGGCACGGCGACTATCGCGAGCCGATCGCCTTTCGGACTGACAGCGAGACGCGTGATGTTGGTCAGACCGGCGCCGGCAAGATCGGCGATCTCCTCCCACGCACCGCCGCGCCGTGGATCCCACTGATACAGTTTCGATCCGCTTCCGGTAATCACGAGTCCCGCCGGCGTCCACGCAAAAAAGTCGGCGCCCGGCGGTGCTTTCACGAGCTTCGTCACGCGACGCGTGCGGGGCTCGAGCTCTTCGAGCCACGGGCCGGCGACCGAATCACGCTGCACGAAGCTCACGGATGAGCGGTTCGGAATGCGCTGCAGCGATCGGCCGATGTCCCGGGCTACCACCGTACCACGCGCGCCAGGAGCCGATGCGTCGGCGATCTGCAGCGTGGATGGTGAGCCCAGGACAAACAGGACGAGGGTGTGGTCATCGGCCCAGGCGTGATAGCCGACCGGTTTGATCGAATCGAGCACCAGGCGCGGCCGTGAGCCATCGAAGTCGAACGCCCACAGGCGCTGAGTCGAGTCGGCTTCGACGCGGACCACCGAGAACCCGGTGCCATCCGGCAGCGGCGTCGGAGAGTATTCGCTCTCGCGCGTCGCCGTGACCCGGACGCTCGCCTTCGCTTCGATATCGTAGCGGTAGATGTCCGCCTGGCTGTCCCGAACCGACGTATAAAGGAAAGCGCGCCCGTCGGCGAGGAAGAACGGTTGGTTATCGTAACCGGGCCGCGCGGTGACGTTCACCGGTGTGCCGATCGTCACGCGATTGTGGGCGACGTGGAGCTCGGCAAGGTAGATGTCTGTCGCGGGCGGCGGGGCGGGGGCCGGGGGCGGGGGCGGCGTTGCCTGCAGTGTGAGCAGCGCGATCCAGAGCACGATCAAACTTAGCCCACGCTATCTTTTTGCGCGTGCCCCTCGATGCGTCCAAGCCCATCGTCCTCGCATCCGGTTCACCGCGCCGGAAGCAGCTGCTCGAGATGCTGCGCATTCCCTTCCGCGTCATCGCGCCCGACGTGGATGAGCACGTGCTTCCCGGCGAGCGGCCCGACGCCTATGTGAGCCGGTTGTCGCGAGCCAAGGCGCAGGCGGTCGCGCGCCGCGCGCCGGGTGAGGTAATCCTGGCGGCCGATACGACGGTCGTCCTGGGCGGCAGGATTTTCGAAAAGCCGACCTCGCCGGCGCATGCGGTCGACATGCTCGAACAGCTCCAGGGCAAGACGCACGAAGTGCTGACTGCCGTCGCGGTGACGGAGAACGGACGGCTCGAGCAGGCGCTCGACGTGTCCCGGGTGACGTTTCGGCCCACCGATCGCGCCACGCTCGCGGCGTACGTCGCCACCGGCGAGCCGCTCGACAAGGCCGGCGCCTATGCAATTCAGGGGCTCGGCGCCCCGCTCATCGAGCGGGTCGAAGGCGATTTCTTCGGTGTGATGGGATTGCCGCTGCGGCTCGCGCTGGATCTGCTCGCCAAGTTCGGACGCCCTTACCGCTTTACGCGGTAGACCGGAATCTTCTTCGACTTCCCTTTGACCTGAATCGGCTCCAGCGCCTCGACGGGCGGCTTCTTCTTCAACTGCTCAAAGAAGGGCTCGGAGATCAGGATTTCGTTCGCGCCCGCCTTGCCGCACAGTCGATAGGCGGTGTTCACGGCATCACCGATGACGGTGTACTCGAGGCGGCGATCGGATCCGATGTTTCCCGCGAACACTTCGCCGAAGTTGATGGCGATCCCGATCTGGACCTCGGTGCGGCCTTCCTGCTTCCACTTGGCGTTGAGCTTTTCGAGCTCCGTGAGCTGGGCGATGGCGCACCGCATCGCGCGATCCGCATCGTCGGCGTGTGCGATCGGCGCGCCCCAAAGCGCCATGATGGCGTCGCCCATGAACTTGTCGAGCGTGCCGCCGTGCTCGAACACCTTGTCCACCATTTCCGTGAAGTACTCGGTCAGCAGTCGCGCGATGTCGTCGGGACTCATGGTCTCCGACATCGGCGTAAAGCCGCGGATATCCGAGAAGAAAACCACAACCGGGCGTTTCTCGCTGGGCAATCGTCCCGCTTCCCGTTGTTGCGCGATGACCTGCGCGATGTTGGGCGAGAAGTACCGCTCGAAATTCGAGCGCACGAGCGCCTCGCTACGGATGCGCTCCGAAAGCTGGGAGTTCTCGATGGCGATGGCCGTGAGGCCGCCGAACGCGATCAAAAACTCGAGGTCCTCATCCGCAAACGAGTGCGTCGCGGTGAGATTGTCGACGTACAGGATGCCGAGGACTTTGGAATCGGAGGCCATGAGCGGCGTGCACATCGCGCTGCGCACGCTCTGGATCAGGATCGATTTCCCCTTGAACCGCTCGTCCGCGGCGGCGTTGTCCGAGAGAATCGCGACGCGTTCCTCGACCGCTTTCCGCGCGATCGACTGTGGCACGTGCTTGGCGGCGCTCGAATCTCCGGTGCGGCTCTTGGAGATTCGCGGCACCAGCTCGTCGGATTTGCCGTCGAGGAGCAGGATCGACACGCGGTCCACGTTCATGATTTGGAACGTGAAATCGACGACCTTGTCGAGCAGCCGATCGAGCTCCTGCTGCTTCGAGAGCTCCTTCGAGACCTCGAGCAGGAGCGACAGCTTCTTTTCGCGCCGCTCGATCTGGTTGTCGGCCTTGACCTTGAGGTGGGACGAGCCTTGCGGCTCGTCGATCACGATCGCGGGCACGCCGCCCGAAATGCTCACGGGCATCTGGCGCACGATCGTTCCCGCCGCGACGCCGCTTTTCCCCGGTCTCGGGCTGACGAACTCCGCCGGCGGGGGGACGATCTGCGGGCGGGCGACGGGTGCCGTCACTTCTTTGACCCGAAACGCCACCTTGCCGAACGTCACGACGTCGTTCGCGCCCGCTTCGGCTTCGGTGACTTTCGCGCCGTTGAGAAACGTGCCGTTCGAGGAGCCAAGATCTGTGACACGGACGCCGCTCTCGGTCAGGACGATTTCGGCGTGCCGCCTGGAGATCGTGGGATCGTAGATCGGGACATCGCTGGTCACGGCGCGACCCACCACCAGCTTGCGGCCGAGCTGGAGGTCGATCGACTGGTCGCCGGAGGTGCTCAACAGCTTGAACACAGGACCGCTAATATAGAGGTCGGAAGGGGCTAATCTCCAGCTTTTGCGAGCGCGAGCGCGCGTAACACCGCTTGCGCCTTGGCCTCCGTCTCGGCGAACTCGCGCGCCGGATTCGAATCGGCGACGATTCCCGCGCCCGCGTGTACGATCACGCGGTCCTTGAGGACGAGCGCTGCGCGGATGGCGATGCACGTGTCCATGCTCGCCGCGCCCCACCCCACGTATCCGACGGCGCCCGCGTACGGTCCCCTCCGCTCCGGCTCGAGCTCGTCGAGAATTTCCATCGCGCGGACCTTCGGCGCGCCGCTCACCGTGCCCGCGGGAAAGCATGCGCGAAACACGTCCAGCGCGTCGTGGCCCGGGCTGAGCGTGCCGCGCACTTCACTGACCAGATGCTGGACGTGCGAATAGCGCTCGATCTCGAGCGAGCCGGTGACACGCACGGATCCGTACTTCGCGACGCGGCCGACATCGTTGCGACCCAGATCGACGAGCATGCGATGTTCCGCGAGCTCTTTCTCGTCGGCACGCAGTGACGCGGCCAGCTCGGCATCTTCCTCGGGCGTGGCGCCGCGAGGGCGCGTGCCGGCGATCGGCCGCACGGTGACTTCGTCGCCTTCCACGCGGACCAGCACCTCGGGTGAGCTCCCGACGAACGTCACGTCATCGAGCACCAGGTGGAAGAGATAGGGCGCCGGGTTCAAGGCGCGGAGATAGCGGTATAAGCGCAGCGGATCGACCGCGCCGTTCACCACCTGGCGGCGCGAGAGCACGGCCTGAAACACGTCGCCCGCGGCGATGTACTCCCTGATCCGTTCGACGTCGCGCTCGAACGCGGCGCGCGGATATCGTGACTCGGTGCGCAGCGCGCGGCCGTCTCCCTGCAGCGGCAGTGGGGTCAACTGATGACTCGCGCCGAGCCGCTCGATAAGCGTGTCGATCCGCTCCTGCGCGCCGTCGTACAGCCGCAGCCGCTGGGCGGTGGACGCGGATGCCGGTACCTCGACGTTCGCCACGACGATGGCGCGGCCGAACACGTTATCGAGAATCACGAGCGAATCGGCGATCATGACGATCGCGTCCGGCACACCGAGCGTGTCCTCGGGTCCTGTGGGAAGGCGTTCGATGCTGCGGACCAGATCGTAACCCAAAAACCCGACGGCGCCGCCGATGAACCGCGGCAGCCCGGGCACAGATGCCCCCGGCAGCGAGCGCATGCGCTCGGCGAGATGCGTGATCGGGTCGGCCGTTACGCCCGCCGGCTCCCACCGCGCCGTCGGGGTCCAGCGCTCCACGCTGTTCCCGCGATACCGCCACACTTCCCGCGGCTCCGTGCCGAGGAAGGTGTACCGCGCCCACCGCTCGCCGCCGACGAGCGATTCGAGCAGGAACGCGAACGGCGGCCGCGCGATCTTGGCGAACGCCGCCACCGGCGTGTCGGCGTCGGTGACCACCTCCCGCAGCACCGGCACCATGCCGCCGCGCTTCGATCGTTCGAGGAATGCGTCGCGTGGATCCATAGCCTAGATTTCGCGGCAATGCGCTGGTCTGCCGCGCTCCTGCTCGTCATACTGCCTGCCGCTACCCCTGCCGCTGCTCAGGATTGGAACAGCGACTCGGCGCTGGCGCTGGCGCGCCGCGCCATCGAACGCCGCACCCGCGCCGCGGTCGACACCGCATTGCGCGACTACAAAGCCCAGGCTCACGGGTTTCTCTTCTTCCTCGGACAGTTCGGCGAAGGGCTCACCGAGCCGCCCCGGCTCGTGAAAGCGGACCAGCTGGAGCTGGAAGTGTACTGGAAGGCGCCACGGCTCAGCAAGCAGCGCATCATCGGCTGGCGCGACCGCGCCGAGCTGCCCACCGACATCAATTACCACCGCGACCACCTCGGCATCGTGCAAAACAACTTCGGCCGCGCGATCCGGCTGGGCGAAGGGGACGAAGTGCGCGACGTGCCGCACCCGCTGGCACCGGGCGGCACCGACCTCTACGACTTCGCGCTCGGCGATACGACCACGATCGTCTTGCCGCAGCGGCCAGTTCGCGTGGTCGCGCTGCAAGCGCGGCCCAAGCGATTCACCGATCCAGCCATTGTCGGCACGCTGTACGTCGATGCGGAGACCGCCGAGCTGGTGCGCATGGCCTTCAACTTCACTCCGGCAGCGTACCTGGATCCAACACTGGAAGACGTCAGCATCGTCCTCGACAACGCTCTCTGGGAAGGGAAATTCTGGCTTCCGTATCGCCAGGAAATCGAGATTCGCCGGCGGGCGACCTGGATGGACATTGCCGCGCGCGGGATCATCCGCGGGCGGTGGGAGATCGACAACTACGTTTTCAATGTCGGGCTCGTGGATAGCTGGTTCGCGGGCGAAGAGATCACGGTTAGCCCAAAGTCGGAGCGCGACGCCTATCCCTGGCCGGGACCATTAAGCGACGCGATTCAGGACATCGCCGCGCCCGTGCGCGAGAACGATCTCGAGCACGTTCGGGCGGAAGCGAGCCGCATCGCGGGGCGGCGCGCGCTCACCGGCCTGAAGCGCCAGCGACTGGGCACGCGCTCGCTGAGCGAAATCATTCACGCCAATCGCGTCGAAGGGCTCGCGCTCGGCGCCGGATTTGTCTGGCGCGCGCCCGGCGATGCGTTCGAAGTGCGCGGGCTCGGGAGTTACGGATTCGCCGATGGCGCCGGCAAGGGATTGGTCGCCGTCAACTCGGCCGGCGGGTTCGAGCTCTCGGGATTTCGGCAACTGCGCGACATCGCGGATGCGCCGGTGATCGCGCCACTGCTGAATTCGATATCGTCGCAGGAGTTCGGTGACGATTACGGCGACTACTATCTTGCGACAGGAGGGCGGTTCAGTTATCGCGCGGGAATCGGCGGTCGCGGCGAGCTGCGCTTCGGCATCACGGGCGAGCGTATCGAGTCGCAATCGATCCATGCGACCCCGGCAAGTGGCACGTACCGGCCGAATCCGGAGATCCTCGACGCCGATTACTACTCCGGAACTATCACGCTCCGGCGGCGCAGCGAAGGCTTCGCGGTGCGCCGCGATTTGGCGGCCGAGGTCACACTCGAGGGTGGAGGGAGAAGCGGCGCGGCAGAATACGGTCGCCTCAGCGCGTCGGGCCACGTGCTGCTGCCGGTGGGCGGCAGCCACATTCTCGCGCGCGGCGACTTCGGCATCGCGACCGCCGATCTGCCGCCGCACCGCGCGTTCGTGATGGGAGGTCACGGGACGCTCATTGGCGATGAGTTTCGCGAGTGGGGTGGCCGCTCGCTCGCGCTCGTGCACGTCGAGTGGCGCACCCCGGTGCCGTTCTTGCGCATTGCGGCGGGACCGGCGCGCACGCCCGGGACGATTATTCTGGCGCCGTTCATCGCTGCCGGATCGACCGGCGGCCAAATCGATGTCATCCCGACCCCATGGGCTGTGACGCCCGGCACGCGCGTGACATTGGGGGTGGGGGCCGAGTGGCTCGGCGTGTTTCGCGTCGAAGCAGGCTATGGCACCCAATCGCATAACGTCCGGTTCGCCTTCGACGTAACTCGCGATTTTTGGGACGTGTTGTGAGCCTGGATACTGGACTGGAGCGCTCCCACCCATAGTTTGTGGGAGCCTCATGGCGGTCACGGCGTTCCCAGACGAATGGCTGGCCCAATCTATGGAGGGCCTGATCACCCCCGAGCTCCTGCAGGAGCTGCGGGGGAGGGCTGATCCTGGCCGCACGCTGTGGGAGGTCATGGTCGCCGAGAAGATCGCGACCGACGCCGGCATCATCGACAAGCTGTCACATCGCTTCCGGCTCAAGGTCGGAGACGCGTCCAAGATCGATCCGGCGGTTCGTGAAGGCGTGCCGGAACAGCTCGCCCGGCGTTACCGCGTCTTGCCGCTCCGCCTCACCGATTCGTTTCTGGAGCTCGGCACCGCCAATCCTTTTGATCTCGATGCCGAAAAAGCGATGGCCTTCGCCACCGCACGCGAAATACGGCTGTTCCTGCTCCCGCCCTCGAAGATCACCGAGAAACTCGACGAGCTGTACAAGCCGGAGAAACAACTCGAGAAGCTGCTGGAGGGCATGGGAGAGCAACAAATTCTGACGGCGGTGCCGGACCAGCCGCCGGAAGAGCTGGTCTCCGAGGCGGACGCGAGCCAAAAGCCGGTCGTTCGCCTCGTGGACATGATCATCTCCGAGGGCATCCTCTCCCGCGCGAGCGACATCCACGTCGAGCCTGAGGAAGGCGGCGTGGCCGTGCGCTACCGCATCGATGGCGTACTCCGGCAGGTGATGAAGATCCCACGCCAGGCGGGCCTGCCTCTGATCTCGCGCATCAAGATCATGTCGGCATTGGACATCGCGGACCGGCTGCGGCCGCAGGACGGGCGCGCGCGCGTCGCGGTCAATGGCCAGCCCATCGACTTGCGCGTCTCGACCCTGCCCGCGCAGCTCGGCGAAAAAGTCGTGATTCGTATTCTCGACTCGCGCGCCACCGTCAAATCCCTCGACTCGCTCGGTCTGAACCCCGGCGAGTCCGATGCGATCAAGCGGCTGCTCGAAAATCATGAGGGCATCATTCTGGTGACGGGCCCGACGGGATCGGGGAAAACGACGACGCTGTATTCCGCGATCAACCAGATCAAGAGCGAAGGCGTCAACATCGTCACGGTTGAAGACCCCGTCGAATACCGGATGCAGGGCATCGTGCAGGTGCAGGTGCAGGAGAAGGCCGGCCTGACGTTCGCTGCCGCGTTGCGGTCGATCCTGCGCCAGGACCCGAACGTCGTGCTCGTCGGCGAGATCCGTGACAAGGAGACCGCGCAGATCGCGGTACAGGCGTCACTGACGGGCCACCTGGTGCTGTCGACGCTGCACACGAACGACGCCGCCAATGCCGTCACGCGACTCGTGGACATCGGCGTCGAGCCATACAAGATCGCGGCCTCGTTGCGCGGCGTCGTGGCCCAGCGACTGATGCGCAAACTCTGTCCCACCTGCAAAGAGGTCTGGATGGAAGCGCCGCCCGAGCGTTTGCGGCGCTGGATTCCCAAGGGAACACCGCTATATCGCGCTGCCGGGTGCCCTGACTGCGCGATGACGGGATATCGGGGCCGGTTCTCGATCCTCGAGATCCTGACGATGAGCCCGGAGCTGGAGCGCAGGATCGCCGCGGGCGAAGCCGCGGACCGCATCGCCGACTCGGCAAAGCGCGGTGGCATGAAGACCCTGTGGGAATCGGGGCTCGCGCATGTCACGCGCGGTGAATCGACGATCGAGGAGTTGACGCGCGTCGTGGACATCCCTGCAGAAAATGGAGCAGGCGGGGATGGAACCGGTGGAGGTGCGGTGGGGGAGGCGCATCCGGAGACAGCGCGCTCGCCGGCGCCCGCGCGGTCGGGTACCGAAGCCCCACCCCTCCGGCGCACGCCCGCTCCGGTGGCGCATACACCAGAGCCGGTCGCATCGGTCGCGACGCATTTCGATCTGCTGGAAGAGACCACGACGCCCACGCGCCGCTCCGGCGCGCACGGCCAACCGGCGTCCAAGGTGCTGCTCGTGGATGATGAGGACAGCCTGCGAAAGGTCATGCGCGATCTGCTCGAGCGCGACGGGTATGTTGTCGCCGAGGCGCGCGACGGTGTGCAGGCGCTCGACCAGGTGGATCGCGTGGGATCGGACATCATCGTGCTCGACCTGAACCTGCCCGGCCTCGACGGCTATGGCGTGCTGTCCCATCTGCGCT
>DASZNX010000235.1:0-10881 GCA_035551075.1 Gemmatimonadales bacterium
GCAGATGATCCCGTGCTCCCGAATCGCGCGCGAGACCCAATACATCGGGATGCAGCTCGTGTCGGCGAACGGCTGATCGAAGTGACGAATGATGCCGAGCAGCTGATCGGGCGTCATCGCGTAATCGCGCAGCTCGATCACTTGATGCGCGGTCGCGCAATGCGTGGCGACCGCGAGCGCCGTCCCTGTCTCGTCGTGAGTGCGATCGGGAAAGCGCACATTGAAGGTGTTCGTCCGTTCGCCTGTGGCGCGCCGGTGCGCTGCGACGACGAGCGAAGAATCGATCCCGCCCGAAAGGAGCGCGGCGACGGGCACATCCGCCTGCGCCTGTCCCTTCACGGCGGCGAGCAGGCGCTCCGCCAGGCGCGGGACTGCTTGATCGAGCCGCCGCCCGACATCGGGTCGCGCTTCCACGGTGAAGTACGTATGCGTGAAGCGCTCGTGTGCGGACTCGACCAGCACCGTGCCGGGCGGCAGCGCATGAATGTTCGTGAACCCCGTCGCGGGTTCGGGGATGTAGGCCAGGCCGAGGAAATCGCAGCACGCCTGGCGATCGAGCTCAGGTTGAAAGCGCGGGTAGGCGAGGATCGCCTTCATCTCGCTGGCGAAGACGATCTGGCCGGCGATGATCGCGTAGAACAGCGGCTTGACGCCAAACCGGTCGCGCGCGAGCAGCAGGCGCTGCCGCGGGGCGTCGTAGAGCGCGAACGCAAAGATGCCCCGCAGGCGCTCGACCATGTGCTCGCCGCGCTCTTCATATAAATGAAGGAGGACTTCCGTGTCGGACGTCGAGCGGAAGCGGTGCCCGTGGGCCTCGAGCTCCGCCCGCAGCGCGCGATGATTGTAGATCTCGCCGTTGTAGACCACCTGGAGATCCCCGGTCTCGTTCGTCATCGGCTGCCGTCCCGTGGGGGACAGGTCGATCAGCGCAAGACGGCGGTGGATCAGCTCGCAGCGGTCGTCTACGAAGTGCCCGGAGCCGTCAGGCCCGCGGTGCGCGAGCAGCTTGTCGGCGCGCGCGTGCCAGTCACCGGCGTGCGGCAGGCCGCCAGGGTGAAACCGACCGGCTAGACCGCACATGACCGTCTCCGCGCATCTTGCTGCGTCTGCACGAGACCCCCCGTCGCCAGCGCGATCGCGAACGCGAGCCACAGGATCTTCGATGCGATCCACGTACCGCTGATACAGCCAATCAGGACGGTGACGAGAAACGCGAGCGGCAACAGGTGCAGCGCTCCTTTGCGCGCCCGCCACGCGGCCACCCAACAGGCCCACATGCCGGCGAGGAAGGGAACGGCTCCGATGATGCCGGTTGCCGAGAGCAGCTCCAGCAGAATGTTGTGAGCGTCACGGCGGTCCTTGTTCTCTTCGCCGATCCGCTTGGCGATCTCGTACTGGTTCTCGGTCGGGCCCCAGCCCAGCCAGGGCTTTTCGGAGATCATGCCGATGGTCGCGGGATAGATGTTCTCCCGTCCCGCGAGCGATCCTTCGTCGGCGGCGAGGATGCGAGCGCGGAACATTTCCGACTGCCAGGCCGCGACGCCGAGCAGCATGAGCGCGACGAGGCCGAAGATGATGCTCCGCACGCGGTGCTTTCCCTGGAGCAGCAGCACCATGATGCCACCGGCGGCGCAGAGCAAGCCGCCGCGCGACCCGGTCTGAATGAGCGCCGCGCCGATCATCGCCGCGCTGGGCCACGCAATAATGCGCGGCCGCATCGTGAGCACCGTGACCAATCCGGCCGAGAGGATGATCGCGCTGAGATTGGCGTTTTGACCGAGCACGGTCACGCGCTCGCCACCGGTCCAGAGCGGCGTCACGGTGGTCGCGACATGGGCGAGCTGCATGGCGGCCCGCACCGCAGTCGCGAACGCGAATGTGAGCAGCGTCCCGCGCAGCGTCTTGCGATCACGCAAGATGTTCGCGCACGCCCAGAGGATGAGCAGGAGCTGCAGCTGGGATGCGGACTGAATGGCAATCAGATCGACGTGATCGCCGCGATTGATGAGCGTGCTGAGACCGAAGACCCACAGCCAGACGATGAACCAGACGACGGCACCGGGAATGCGCCGGTAGGCCACCGTCGGCTGGATGAACGTCGCCAGTAGGAAGAGGCAGCCCGTGATTGTCGGGATCTCGATGGGGATCGACCGGTTCGGCATCTCGAACGGGATCGAGAGCACGAACAGGTAGAAGGCCAGTCGAACCAACACGTTGACGGCCGACTTCTGACGGACAACGGTGGGTGCGGGCGGACTGACGGCGCCGCGGGTGCGAAGTGTGATCGTCCGCGCCGGCGGCAGGCCGATACCCCGAGGAAGAGGGACGGGAGCGGTGGTCATGTTGCTGCTTTCATCCGAGGCCGCAGACCACGGACCATGTGGGAAATGCGGCGCAGCAGGATGCGCCGCGCTTCGGCGGTGGGACCGAGCGTGAGCGCCAGGACGCCAAACACCGGCACGCTCAGAACGACTCCCCCAAGCCACACCGGCCAGCTCGACGGGTGGAAACTGCGACTCAGGAGACAGGCAGCCCCGAAAAGCGCGGCGGTGACCAGCGCAAGCCGAATCGTCGCGATCCGCGCCGCCATGGTCCGCTTGGGATTATTGAGACAGGAGCGCACGATCAACGGATACCAGATCGATTGAATCCCGCGTCCCAGGAGCATCCCGAGGCTCAGGCCGAGAATGCCCCAGGCGCGCGTGAGCACGACGCCCAGTGCCAGTGTGGCGACGGCCGTGATTGCGCCGACCACGACTCGGCCACGCGGGCGCAACGCGGCATCGATGATGTACGAGTCCATGCGGATGAACTTCGTCTGCGCGGCGACCAGCACGATGAGCAGCTCGACCCATGGGCCCGCGTAATTCCGCGAGCCGACCCAGAGCGAAAGGAACGAGCGGTTCCAGGCGAGGATCGTGGCGCTCACCACCGTGACGAACAGCCATGTCATCGTGAGCAGCTCGTCCCGCAGCTTCACGGCCTTGTCGATCTGACCTTGACCCAGCACGCCACCGTAGCCCGGCATCGCCGAGCCGGCCGTGAATACGAAGATTCCCAGTCCGGTGCGCGCCGCGTAGCCGGTGAGGACGTAGGTCGTGACCGCCACCGGCGAGACGATCCAGCCGAGGATCAGCACGTCGCTCGCGAGCAGCAGTTTAGAGACGAGGTCGCCAACGGACAGCCACACACTCATGCTGAGCAGGCCCTTCACATTGGCGCGTGTCGGCCGGGAAACGCTGAACCACGAGACGTACTTGCGGACGAGAATCCAGTAGCAGATGCCGATGATGAAGGCGCGGACGATCTGTGACGCGCCAACCCCGGGCAACCCCCATCCTGCATGCACCGCCAGCACCATGAGCGCGCCGGCGACGATGCTGAGACTCGCCTGGAATCCCATGCGCTTGTAGCCGAGATTCATGCCGCGCAGCACCGACTCCGGAATCGACGCGAGACCGGTGAAGAGGAAGCTCACCACGAGGAATGCGCAGGCGATCCGCACGTTCGTGAAGCGATCGACCGGCGCGTGCGTGACGTATGGCGCGAACCAGGCGAGCACGCCGCCGATCACGAGCACCACCGGCACCATGAGCAGCCACACCACCATCGCCGCGCCGACGCTCTGTCGTTTGGTGAGCGTATCGGCGCCTTGCTGCTGTGAGATGACGAGGCGCAGCGCTTCGGTCGGCCGGCCGTCGGTCGCCGCCATGTAGCCGACGATGCGACCCAGCATCTCCCAGATGCCGTAGATCGCCCGGCCCAGCCCACTCACGAGAATCGGGGTGATGACAAGCGACACCCCGGCCTTGACGACGTAGTCGAGCAGCGACGCGACGGCCGTCAGCGAGGCACGACGCGTCAGCGCCGGCGCCGCCGGAACGGGCGTCGGCGCCGGCGGACTCGCGATCGCTGGCGGGGAGACCGCCTGGACTTCAGTGCCCATTGCGCCGCTGCTGCAACGTCGACAGCAGGCGCGAGGCGCTCTGCTCGACGGGGACACGGTCGGTGTTCAGCGCATCGACCATGAGGTGACCGGCGCGGGCGAGCTCCGAGATGACGCCGTCGAACGCTTTGCGGAATCCAGCGGAGAAGCCATAGATCTCGGCATCGGGCCGATCTTTGACCATGTGCGACTTCTCGCGCGTCTTGATGCGCTGCGCCAGCGTGACGTCCGACGCGTCGATGAACACGACGACATCGAGCAGCAGCGACCAATCGGCGACGACCCGGCGGCGCCATGCCGCCGGTACGCGATCGCCATTCCGCGCAAAGAAGACGTCGAGCCAGCTGAGGGCGAACACCGGACCCTCATCGAGGAGGATCACGCGGTGGCGTTGCGCCTCGCGCCACACGGCGCGCCGGAGCGCGCCCAGCCGGACCATCTGGGCGATTTCGCCGCCGCGCAGCCGCGATTTCGATCCGCCGAGCGCGGCGGCGGCGATCGTGGGACCGAGCGCCACGGCGCTGCGCACGAGGTCGCGTTTCGGCAACCCCCACAGACTGATGCCCGACAGCACGGTGGTGTCGGTGGCACTGACTCCCTTTGCGAGCGTCGTCTTGCCGGCCCCCGCGGGGCCGACGAGCTCAACAATGACGGCGCGCTTCACAGACTCCTCCAAAGCTCCGATTTGAGTGCGGCCACGACCTGGGGCAGTGGCTGCGTAGCATCGATGATTCGCGCGCCCGACTGGCTCCAATCGGTATCCACAGTGAGTTGGGCGCGCGCGCGCACGTACGGCGCGGGTTCGTCGGTCTTGCGAGCAACGGCTGTGTCCGGATCGACTTGCAGCAGAAACACGAGATCCGGGCTGGTGATCTGTTCGTAGTAGTGGCGTTCCCAACGCCGCAGGCGTTCGGCGGCCCGTGAGGTCCCCTCGACTGCGCGTCCCTGCGCCTCGCTGGGTCCCGACAGGGCCCACCCTTCACGAGTGGGGTAACGCTCGCAGATCGCGATGCCGCCCCGCGCGGCGAAGCGTCGCGCGCGCGCATAGAGCCGGTAGCGGTCGCGGGCGGTGCAGCCGAAGCGCAGCAGCTCGAGATGGAGGAGGCGCTCGCGCTTCGCGCCCAGGGCGCGGGCGATCTTGAGCAGTGCACCGACGACGTACGTCAGGATGCCCCGGCGCGGTTTGCCCAGGTGGACGTGCAACGTCGCGAGCGACGAGCTAAGCCACTCCTCGAGCGCATCGGCGCAGGTCGTCTTCCCCGATCCGTCACCGCCCAGGAGCGCGACCACGGAGCCGCCACTCACGAGCCGCTGGCCGCTGGGACTGCCTGGCCGTGCCCGTTCCCACAACCGCTCGAGCGGTGCAAACACTGGTGCGCGACTCGCATGCACCGAGAGCGCGCGCGTCAAGAGCACCCGCGCGAGCACGCGACGCCATGGCTTGCAGTGCGGCAGCAAGCTTTCGCGACAGCGATCGAACAGCTCGACGCTCACCTCGGGGAGATAGATCTTGAGCGCCGTGATGACGGCGCCGTGCGAGACCTGGTCTTCCAGGCGATCGAGCTCGGCGATCGCGCCGTCGAGCCATCTCGGCGGCTCGCGGCGCAGCGTGTCGCGCACCGCGTGCCGTAACGTTTGGCGCAGCACGAGCACGATGACTTCGAGCTCGGGATTCGCGGTCTTGAAGACCGTCGCCTGAGTGGCCGACTGCAGCAGCGCATCCTCGAGCGGCAAGCGGTAGTGCGTCCGCCACGGCGAGCCGATCACGAGCCGCTGATAGACGTGGAGATGAATCAGCTGGCCGGTGCGCTCGTCGAGCCCGAAGAAGTGGACGATCCCCGCCGCTTCGCGTCCGGGCGGCGGCAGCGCGAGCTTGAAGCCGAGGCCGGCGACCACGTCAGCGAAGTCGGCCCACGATGCGCGGTCGACGAGCAGGTCGATGTCCCCGCGCCCCGATTCCCAGCGTTCGCGCTTGCCGTGACCCTTCCACTGGCAATAGGAGATACCGCGGCTGCCCAGCGCCGCGCCCAACCGGGCGACCAGCGGCACCGGAGTCACCGAGCCGCCCCGGGGCGGGGCCGCGGTGGGGGCGAGCCCTAGTGACATGTTCCGGACCCCGAGTCCGTATAGGTCTGCCCGGCGATCGGCAGGAACTGCCAATCGTAGCTACTCGGCTTCAGCGTCAGCTTGAGGACGCCGAACACTGCCGCGCGTGCCTCGCTGTGCGGATGAATGACGGTGAAGACATCGACCGCCTCGCCGCCCGTCCCGACGTTGAACTCGCGAATACCGGAAACCGTATCGACGACGCCGTCGGGCGTCATCGGCGCGAAGCGCTCGTAGTTGTGCTGCTGGCCGTTCAGAACCACATCGACACCCTTGGCGTACAGCACGTCCCAGATCGGCTTATGTGCGGGATTCGACGTCCAGCCGGCGGTGTTCGAGGAAATGAAAAGTCCAACGTGGAACATCGCGATCGTGCACTGCGCCGGATGGCTGTCGAGATCGTTGCTGAGCCACTGCAGCTGGGCGGGATCGATTCCATGTTGTGCGGGATCGGTGTCGCCCTTGTCGTTCAGGACAACGATGTGCCACGTGCCGACGTCGTAGCTGTAGTAGCCGAGACCGCGCGTCGGGCCGAGCGCGGCGCCGAAGTAGTCGAACGACCCGGCTGCGTCGGACTTGCCAATGCCATTCGCATAGTCGTGATTCCCCAGAGTCGGACGCGTGCGGTCTTTGAATTGCCCCCAGGACGGGCCGTAACAGTTGACGTATTCGGAGTCCGTGCCGTTCTCGAATACGTTATCGCCGAGTGTGAACACGGCCGCCCCGGGAAGAGCCGCGATCAGCGCGGCGGTCGCTTCGTCTTTGGTGTCGCCGCACGTCGCGATGTTGCCGGCGCCGACGAGCACGTGCGACGGTTGTGGGTGACTGACACTCGCGGTTGTCGTCGCGGGATTGCTCGAGACGTTCGCGGCATTCGTCACCGTGAGCGATACCAGGTACGTGCCATCGCCCTGGTAGGTGTGGCTGGGCTTCATGCCGCTGCCCTTCGTGCTGTCGCCGAAGCTCCAGCTGTAGGTCAAGGCCGAGCCACTCGGGTCCGTCGATGCGCTGCCGTCGAAATTCACCGTGCCGGTGGTCGACGAGTACGGGCCGCCGGCTCTGGCCACGGGAACGGGCGGCGGTGGCGGCGGCGAGGGTGGCGGCGCCGGCGGAGAAACGATCGCGGGCTGTTTGCAGGCCAGGCCGAACGCGAACGCGATGAGCAGGTACTTGGTGCGCGATCTCACTACGGTCTCCCGTGGCAGTTGCCCGAGCCGGCATCGGTGAACGTTGCGCCGGAGGCGGGCAGGAATTTCCAGTCGTAGCCGGTATCCCGCAGCGTGACTTGCAGGATGCCGTGGGTCGTGTTGTTCCGGACTTCGATGTTGGAGCCGGCAGGCGCCGGGTCTTTGAGCTGGTAGAGCGACTCGCCGCCGCCGGTCCCGACGGCGATCTCGCGAATGCCGAGCGCGTCATCGCGCGTTCCGTCCGGGCGCTGGGGCGCGAACCGCTGGTAGGCGTGATCGTGACCATTGAGCACGAGATCCACGCCGTATTGGTACAGCGCGTTCCAGATCGCCGTCGTGTAAGACGAGATCGAGTCACGGCCCACAACCGTCGAGAAGCGCGGATGGTGCCACATGGCGAGCGTGCATTGCTGCGAATGGCTCGCGAGGTCGTTACGCAGCCACTGCTCCTGCGGGGAGCCGGCGGCGTAGTTCACCGGCTTGTCGGTTCCGGTATTGATCACGATCACGTGCCACGCGCCGAGGTCGTAGCTGTAGTAGCCCGTGGCGGGGTCTCCGGCAGCGGCGCCAAAATACCCGAAGTATCCGCTCGCCCCGACGCCGGTGGCCGTCGTGTCGTAGTAGTCGTGGTTGCCGGGGACGGGCTTCGTGCGAAACTTTTGCCGGCCCCAATTGGGGTCGTAGCACTGGGCGTAGTTTTCCGCGGTACCGGATGGGTACGCGTTGTCCCCGAGGGGCACGACGACGCCTTGCAGCGTATCGAGCAGCATCGCAGTCGAATCGTCCCCGTGCCGTGTGGAAGTACAGTCGCCGATGTCGCCGGCGGCGAGGATCACGGGGGCTGATGCGGTAATGGTCAGTGAATCACTGCCGGTCGCACCGCGACCATTGGTGACGCTGATTTTCGCCTTATAGCTGCCTTCGGAACCGTAGACATGGTTTTCGGCGATCGGCGCGATCGTGTTCTTGGAGCCGGTCGACGTATTGCCGTCGCCCCACGCGATGCTGTAGCTCCACGGCGCGGCGCTGCTCGTCGTGTCGTTGAACGTCACCGCGAGCGCATAGGGCGCGCCGGTCGGGACACTGCCTTTTGCGCTCACCGAGACGGTCGGTCCCGGTGGTGGCGGCGGCGGAGGTGGAGGCGGAGGCGGATTCACCGGATTGTGTCCGCAGGCCGTCGCTAGCAGGATCAGCAGGAAGCGACGGATGGCAACCTTCTTCATTGGCATCATCCCTCCGCGATGGGACTGGACTGCCAGGGATACGTGGTGCCGCCGGAGTCCCTCGGTGACCTGGGATCCGTGGGCGAGTGGGGACCGGGGAGCGGCGGAAGGTTGGGCGACGCCGGCGGTGTGGCTGCCGGCGCCGGAACGGTAGCGGGAGGCCCCGGCTGGCGAGTCGCGCCACCGCACGCGATGGTGAGCCCTTGCAGGGCTACAACCATTATCGTCAGTGTCGCGAATCTCACCATCGGAGCCTCACTCGCTTTCAACTAATTGTGACAGGGAACGGGGCCGCCAGCGTCGGTGAACCCACCGGCGAGCGCGGGAATGAATTGCCAGCTGTAGCTGTTGTCCGCGAACATCAACTTGAGAACGCCGAAACTGCCGCTCGGACCGCCGTTCTGCTTCTCGACAGGATTGGTCGAAGTGGGCGTAATCATCTGGTCAAGACCGCGACCACCGGTCCCGACGATGAACTGCCTGAACCCTTTGGTGTCTGGAACACCATTTTGATCTGTCTGGGGGAACCGCGCGTAGATCTTGTCCTTTGAGCTGACGAGAAGATCGACACCCGCGCTGTACATGAGGGTCGCGGCTTGGAGCAGATTGAATTGTTTGCTGAGATTCCCAGAGCCGTCAGTATAGACTCGACGTTCCCATGAAAACACGGCAATGCACTTGCTCGGAGGTACAGCGGCAAGATCGCTTGCCAGCCAGGTATTCATGGCGCCGCTTGGACTTTGCATCTGGCTCTTGTCGTGGATACCACCTTCCCAATCAGCCGAGTTCAGGAAGACGATATGCCAGTTGCCCTTGTCAAAGCTGAACCAGCCCGGTGGAGTGCCCAAGTACGAGTAAACTCCAGCCGACCCACGACCCCCGGCGTAGTCACCGTTGCCGATCGCGAACCGCGTCCGGGCCTTGAATGATGCCCAGCCGCTGTTGCCGTAGCAGCTGTCGAACGTCGTTCCCTTGGCCGTATCGGCAACCGCATCGCCGGCGACGAACGCGATCGCGCTCGTGTCGGCCTTGAGAATGCTGTCAACGACGCGACCGGTACCCATCGTGCCGCCGGAGTTCGGGCAGTTGCCGATGATTTCACCAGCGCCCACCATCGTGAATCCGGGGCTACCGGAGCCGGCGGCGAGTGTCGTTGCATTGACGGTCGCCGACCACGCAGATGAATCGGCGCCGGCGATCGCCCGCACGCGATAGTAGTACTGCGTGCTGGCCGTCAAACCGGAATCGGTGTACGTCTTCGCCGTGGCCGCAAGGTTCGCCGCAACGCGCGTAAAGGTCGGTGTCGCGCCCGCGCAGGTCGTGCCATCGCAGCGATCGACCTGGAAACCGGTGATGGCGCTCCCCGAATCAGTCCATGCGAGCGAGATCTTGGTGGCTGACACCGCGGACGCGCTCACGCCGGTCGGCGCGGGAATGGAGCCCGGCGGCGGCGGCGGTGGAGGAGGCACCGACGGTGACGTGTTGTCTTTGCACGCACCGAACGCGCCCAAGGCGCCGGCGGCACTGAGCACCAATCCGGCGCGAAGCAAAAAGCGAGGTCTGACCTTCATACAACTCTCCTTGAGGTGGACGTCATTGCAGTTAGAGACAGGTACCGGTGCCGGAACCGCTCAGCGTGCCGCCGGCGACCGGCACGGCTTGCCACGCATCGAATGCGGCGCTGCACAGCGCGCTGCCTGGCGCGCTCATGAGCACCGCGGGGCCCGTCAGCGCGACCGCGGGATTGCCGCAGGAAATGACGGCGAGGACCGCGCCCAGAATCACGAGCGCGCGAAGCAGCAACATCATGGCAGGTCTCATTCGTCACTCCTTGACGCCGCGAAGCGTCAGCGGGGGCTCCTTCCGTCGAATCACTGCCGTCAGCGCGCTGACCCCCCGGCGGAGCGTCGCGCCGAACAGCGGGACGGGATCGTCCCAGGCGAGGCCGCTCTTTGCTTCGCAGCGGACCAGCCACGGCAGCCAATGGGCAAGGGACATGCCTGCCGCACGCGCCGCCGCCTGGTCCTTCCACGGCTTGCACCACCGGAACCCGGGCTGCGCGGGCACCACGATGGGGCGTGGTGCACCGATCAGATCGCCATAAACGAGTGCGGGGAGGTTGACGCCGGCGATCGCGCCGAGGTGATGCCACAAATTGAATCGCGGGTTGACTTCGAGCAGACGGAGCCGTCCGTCGGGCCCGCGCTTGAAATCGAACTTGCACACGCCGGTGAACTTCAGCCGCTTGACGAGCGCTCGGCCCAACGCGAATACGTCGGCCGCGTCACTCGTCTCGAGCGCCGTGCTGTCGCCGTACGCCGCGGGCCACGTGCGAATTTTTCGGCCGGCGAATTCGCCCACGACGTGCCCGCGCTCGTCGACATAAGCGTGATAACTCTCGATGCGAGTCTCCGGTCCC
>DASZNX010000236.1:0-13693 GCA_035551075.1 Gemmatimonadales bacterium
CGACGAGCGTCGATCCCATGCAGGACTGCGAATCGGTGATGTCGGGGACCTCGGCGCGACCCTATCAGCTTGGCGTCGACGTGTTTTGGGAGAAGCGCTAGAAGACAGGCTATCGCCCAACTATCAGAGCTTTGCGGAGATTGTTTATCAACCCGTCGAACATCCGGTGCGCGTTGCGGCGCCGATAAAACTGGCCGTTGAGCCACGACCGGAATCCATTCGGCACCCAGATGTGCTTCAACGTCACCTTCGTGGAACCGCCCTGAAAGTTCAGCCCGAAAAACGTCTTGGAGCCGGCACGATGATAGATCTCGACCCAGCCGAACGTGTGGGGTGGCGAGAAGTCGATGATTTCGATGACCGATTCGTGCTGATGAACGTCGCGCTGAAACGTGAGCTTAAAGCGGGCGCCCTTGCCCGGCACCTTGTCGTTGGTCGTGGCCTTCACGGCGACACAGCGCGGTAACCATTCCGGCATGCGGACCGGATCGGAGATCAACGCGAAGACCTTGTCGATTGGCGCCGGCACCGTCCCGGAGTATGTAAAGGAGACCGGTCCCATGGGGCGGACAATATAACGACGGGATACACCGTGCGCCGTGAGCCGCGCACCGGAACACAAGGGGGAATTTCCGGCGAACGACCCACTGCGCACGGCGAACGTGCTTACAAACCGATCGTCAAGCCACCCTGCCAGAGGAAATCATTCTGCGTCTTGTTGTAGCCGAAGTGATCGAACTTGTAGATCAGGTCCCGGCCTTCCGCGCGCAGCCCGACGCGGCCGAGATTGTAATCGGCGCCGAGCCCGACATCGCCGCCGAATTGCGAGAACGACTGCGACAGGCTCTTGTCTTTCACCTTCACCGCGCCGAGGCCGCCGAGCACGTACGGTGAGAGCTTGGCCTCACGTCCCTTGAAGTCCCAGACCGCATTGCCCATCAGGGACGTCTTGTCGTAGGTCGTCGTGGTGCTGCTCGTGCCGGTCGTCGCGAGATCGTTCTTTGCCCAGTTCGCGTCCGCGCGCACGGCAAATTTCGGTTGCACGCGATAGGCGAGGTTTGCGCCTGCCGACCAGCCGGTCTTCCAATCCGTGCTGGACGTGAAATCCGCGCCGGACGAGCTCCCGCCGACGTTCGCGCCGAGGATCCAGCGCTGGGGGGAGGGGGCCGGCTGCGGCTGCTGAGCAGCGATGGGCGCTGCGGCGATGAGCAGTCCAAGCAAAACAAACCGGGTCGTCATACGTCCTCGATGTGAGAGTTACGCTGACGACCCGGCCCTGCGCGACACAGTCACCGCGCGCGTTTCACTCGGCAAACGGCACGTCGACCTCCAGTCCATCCTTCGCGACGCTCGCATTGGGAAACACTTCGCGCGCTTCGCGCACGAGCTCGTCCGCGCTCATCGAGTAGCGCGCCGAAACGTGCGACAGCACGAGCTTCTTTGCCTTCGCGGCGAGCGCGACCTGCGCGGCTTCGCGCGCGGTCGAATGGCCCGTGTCCCGCGCGCGGTCGCGCTCTTCTTCGCCGAAGGTTGCTTCGTGAATCAGCAGGTCCGCGCCCGATGCCGCGTCCACGGTCGCCGCGCAGGGACGCGTATCACCCGTAAACGCGATCAACCGCCCGGGGCGGGCGGACCCGACAAAGCCGTCGGCTTTCAGCTGCCGGCCGTCCGCGAGCTCGATCGGTTCGCCTTTCGAGAGCTTTCCCCAGAGCGGGCCCTCGGGAATGCCCGCGGCCTTCGCTTTCTCGACGTCGAACCGGCCGCGCCGCACATGCTCCTTGAGGATGTAGCCAAGCGAGGGGCCGCCGCCGTGTTCGGTCGGGAACGCGCAGAGGTCGTAGCCGTCGCGCGCCCCTTTTCCGGCATCGCGGACCGTGTCGCCGCCCTTCACCTCGGTGATTTCAATCGGGAACGGCAGGCGTTCCACGCCGAGCTGGAGCGCGGTGCTCAGCACTTTTTTCGCGCCCTTCGGACCATAGAGGAAGAGCGGCTCGGGACGGCCCTGGAGTCCGAGGGTGCGGATCAGACCGATCACGCCGAGAAAGTGGTCGGCATGAAAGTGGGTGAAGAAGATTTCGGAGAGCGCAAAGCTCACCCCGTAGCGCATCATCTGGCGCTGGGTGCCTTCTCCGCACTCGAAGAGCAACGTTTCTCCTTCGCGATGAATCGCGAGACCGGAGACGTTGCGTTCGACTGTGGGCCTGGCGGCAGAGGTGCCAAGGAAAGTGACGGTGAGCATGGACCCTAAAACATTTTCACTCTTACCAGCCCCGGCTTCATGTACTTGTCTGGGTGTTCCCGCAGGTCGTTCAGCAGTGCGGTCAGCGACTTCGAGAGGTCCCGCAGATTCGCATACATCATCGTATCGGCCGCCATCCGGCCCAACGTTCCCTCGCCACGATTGATCCGCTGCAACAACGTGTCGATCGATACCGTGGTGCGCGCGAGCTGGCTCGTCAGCTTGTTCACGTTCGTGGTAATCGAATCGAGGTTGCGGCCGGTTCCCGATGACAGCATCGAGTCCACGCGCTGCATCACGCGTTCTGTAGCCTGGAGGGTGCGCGTCGTCTGCTTCACGAAGGGGCCTTCGGGAGCGTTCGCCAGCGTGGTCATCGCGCGCTGCGTGACGAGCAGCGTATTGTGGATGTCCTCGCCCAGGCGATCGGACACGATGTTCGCGGCGTTCTCCATCAGCTCGTTGGCGCGGTTCGCGACGCCCTGCGCCACATCCGTGATATCCGGTTGATTACTGCCGCTGAGCACGCGGCCGCCGGGAAGCAGATCCTTCTCCGGCGTCCCGGGGCTGTAGTCGATGAATTTGGCGCCGAAGAGATCGAGCGCGGCGACCGCGGCGCTGGCATCGATGTGCGGGCGCACGTCCTTGGAGATTTCAATCGTCACGCGCACGCTGTGGACCCGCTCCAGCGCGACGCGCGCAACGCGCCCCTTTTTCACGCCGGACACGAGGACCGGATCGCCCTGTTTCAATCCGGCGACGCTCTCGAACATGACGTCCAGCGACATGCCACTGGTGCGCAGCGATTGCCCCGTGAGCCAGAACATGCCCACGAGGAACACCGCGACGCCCACCAGCACGAAGGCGCCGACGCCGACCTCTTGTTTGTAGGTGAGGTCCATTAAGGCAATCCTCCGCCCCCGCCCCCTCCACTCAGATCAAATCCACCGCTCCGCCGTCTCGCGGGCGTTTGGAATGTCAGGCTACCTGCCTGCACCACCGCCATTTCGAGATCGCGCTCGAGGAATTGCTGCACGATGGGATCTTTCGACGCAATGATCTCTTCGGCGGTCCCCACGGCCCTGATCTTTGCCTGCGCGAGGAGCGCGATGCGATCGGCCACCCGAAACGCGCCGCGCACGTCATGCGTCACGACCACGCTCGTCACGCCGATCTCCTGCTGCAGGCGTTCAATGAGAGAATCGATAACGTCGGCATTGACCGGATCGAGGCCCGACGTGGGCTCGTCATACAGCAAGTATACCGGCTTTCCGGCGATCGCCCGCGCGATGCCGACCCGCTTGCGCATGCCGCCGGACAACTCCGAGGGATACTTGCGGCCGACATCTTCGGCCAGGTTCACGAGCCGCAGGCATTCTTTGACCCGCCCGATGCAATACTCCTTGTCGTCGTACAGCTTCTCGTCGGTAATGCCCAGACGGATGTTTTCGAACACATCCATCGAGTCGAACAGCGCGCCGTTCTGAAAGACGTAGCCGATGCGGCTCCGCAGCGCAGCCAATTCCTTGCGGCCCAGCAACGGGACCTGCTGGCCGTCCACCCACACTTCGCCCGAATCAGGCTTGATCAGCCCGATGATATGCTTGAGCAGCACGCTCTTCCCCGTTCCGGAGGGGCCGAGCAACGCGACCGTCTCCCCTTCGGCGACGTAGAAATCGACGCCGTCGAGCACGACGTTGTCGACGAATCGCTTCGAAACCTTCTTGAGCTCGATGCTCATTTGGCGGTCCCCAGAATGAGCTTCGTGAGAACCGTATCCAGCATCAGCACCGCCACCGACGATGCCACAACGGCTTGCGTGGTCGCCCGCCCCACACCCTCGGCTCCCTGTTGTGTGTTGAAGCCGATGTAGCACGGGATGATCGTTACGGCGCCGGCGAAGGCAAAGGACTTGATCAGCGAGTACCACAAGTCGAGCGGCCGGAAGAAATACCGCGCGCCGAACTCGAAATCGGCGTAGGTCAAGCCGAGTGACGATTGCGCCGTGATGTACCCCACGAGCACCCCGAAGGCATTGGCCATCATCACGAGCACCGGGATCGCGAAGATGCCGGCCAGAATGCGTGGCAAGAGCAGGTGGGTTACGGGCGAGCGCCCCAGACTCTCCAGCGCGTCGATCTGCTCGGTCACGCGCATGCTCCCCAGCTCCGCCGCATAGCGCGCACCGATCCGGCCGGCCAGAATCAGGCCTGTCAGGACCGGTCCCAGTTCCAGGATCATCGATTCGGAGATGACTCCGCCCGCGACGTAGAGGGGAAGCTGGCCGGTAAACTGATATCCGGCCTGAAGACTGGTCACCGCGCCGGCGAAGCCGGCCACCAGCAGCACTATAAAGAGGCTGCCGTAGCCGACGTTCATCGTCTGCTCGATCGTTCGGGGCACCCAGACGCGCCACTCGAGAACGCCGCGTACCAGGTCGAGCAGTAGAAAGGAGAAGCGGCCTGCGTGGCTGGCGCTCCGCAGCGACCACCGCCCGACGTATCGCCGCAGGTCGAGGGCGGCGGTGAATGGTCTCATGGCCCCTTATCTTGTGTAGCTATGAGCTTCACGCGCAAGCTCTTAGCCTGGTACACGCGCAACGGCCGCGATCTGCCGTGGCGTTCTACGCGCAATCCCTATGCCATTCTTGTTTCGGAGTTCATGCTCCAACAGACGCAAGTAAGCCGCGTTTTGGAGTACTTCCCGCGTTTTATGGCGCGTTTTCCGACGATCGAGAAGCTCGCGCGCGCGCGGCCCAAAGCCGTCATGGAGGAGTGGGACGGACTCGGCTACTACGCGCGGGCGCGAAATCTCCACAAGCTCGCGCGCGTGGTCAGCGAGACACATCACGGCCGGATCTCAGACAAGCCTGACGAGCTCCAACAGCTGCCGGGTGTCGGGCGGTACACGGCTGGGGCCGTCGCCTGTTTTGCGTACGAGAAACCTGTCGCGACTGTCGATACGAACGTCCGTCGAGTGCTGGCAAGAGCATTTGGGAATGCGAAACGCGGAATGGGAAATGCGGAGTTGTGGAAGCTGGCGTCGAAGCTTGTGCCGAAGCAGGGAAAGCGAGCGTGGCGATTCAATCAGGCGCTGATGGAGCTTGGAGCGCTGGTCTGTACGGCGCGAAAACCGAAGTGCCCCGAGTGCCCGGTCAGGAATGATTGTTTAGCAGTTCGCAGAGCGGTGCGAATTCGTAGCCCGCGTTCCGCGCATCCGCAATAATCCCGGGAAGAGCGCGGGCCGTCTGCATTCTGTCGCCCTGAGGGTCGTAGCCGTCGCCATCGTGCAGTAACGCGATCGCACCCGGCCTGAGCCGCTTGCGTACGCGGCGCCGGATAACTTCGACGCCTGGCTTCGCGGTATCGAAGACACCGAACGTCCAGCCAAAGACCGTGTAACTCAATTCAAGAATTATTGAATTAAGGAATGGACTCCTGTAGCCATGGGGCGCACGGAAAGAACGCGGCGTGATCCCCGTGGTCGATTCGATGACTGCGTGCGTTTTTTGGAGCTGCGTGCGAATCCGTTGCGGACCAAAAAAATGCAGTTTCGTATGATTGTAGGTGTGATTCCCAATCATGTGACCCTGCCCTAACACTTCTCGCGCGACACCGGGGAATCGTCGCACATGATCGCCCACCATGAAAAACGCCGCCGGTACGCGCTCGGCGGCCAGCGTCTCGAGAATCGCGGGGGTCGCGCGCTCGTTTGGTCCGTCGTCGAAGGTCAAATAGATCCTGCGGGTCTTCGGCCCGCGCTCCACCGAGGGGCCAAAGATCAAATCGAAGCCCATCATCCGAGCACGCGCCGATAGACGCCGAGCACGCGCTCGGCAATGATTCCCCAGGAGTACCGCTCTGCGATCACCCGTCCGGTCTGGGTCATTGTCTCCCGAAGGTCGCGATCGGCAATCAGACCGCTCACCGCCTCGACCCACCCATTCGCATCCTCGGGCGGCGCAAAGACCGCGTGGCCGGCAACGTCGCGGAACGCGGGCAGATCCGATACGACGAGGGGCGTACCGCACGCCATCGCTTCGAGCAACGTGACTCCGAATGACGCGCGCGTCGTCGAGCAGACGTACACGTCGGCGCTGCGGTAGTAGCCCGGCCGATCGCCGTTTGCGTATCCGGCGAAGCGCACCGCGGGTCCCAGGTGTCGCGCCGCACGCTCCATCCGCGAGCGCCACGGGCCATCACCCACGACTGTCAGATGCGTACCAGGATGACGGTCCATGATGCGCGGCATCGCAGTCAACACAGTCGACAGATCGTTGCGCGGCTCGATGCGGCCAAGCCACAGCAGCCGGGGCTTGCGAACCTCGAAACGGCGGCTGTCTCCGTTCGTTCCGGGACGGAAGAAGCTCGTGTCCACGCCGTTGCCGATCACCTCCCACGGCGCCTCGAAGTAGCGCGACATGGCATCGCGCGCCGCGGCACTCACGGTGATGACGGCCGCGTGGCGGTCGAGGATGCGCTGCAACGGTTTGCGGAATACGCGGTATCCGATCGATCTCGGGAACCAGCTATGGAAAGTCGCAACCACGGGAATCCCGGCGCGCCAGGCGGCTCGCGGCGCGAAGAGGCCGAACGTCGGAGCCAGTCCGCCGTGCACGTGCACCACATCGAACCGCTCCGCGCGAAACAGCGCTTCGAGCTTCGCGGTGAGCTGCCAGCCGACCGTGACGCGCGCGACGCCGCCGTTGGCATAGATCACGACACTCGTCCCGACCCGCCGCACGTCCGAATGCTCTTCCTCGTGGTGGCCGCGCATCTGTGACGTGACGATCGTCGTGTTGTGGCCCAGCTTATCGAGCTCGCGGGCGAGATTGTGCACGTGTTCGGGGACGCCGCCGAGCTGCGGGTAGTAGTCTTCCGCGACCAGGGCAATCCGCAACGGCCGGGAGGGTGAGCTCATCGCGATGCTCGCTGCGCTCGCTGAGCGAGCTGTTCGACGGCATTCGCCACTGCCTGGGGGCGCTCTTCCTGCAGATAGTGGCCCGCGCCCCGCTGGCTATCGACGGCGAACGAGCGGATCATGCGGGACATGAGCGCCACCTCCTGGGGGGGAACATCGCCGTCGTGGCGCGCGGTACCCACCATGAGCGTGACCGGACACGCCACATTCGGGAGGCGCGGCTCGAGCCTCGCGGGCTCCTTGGCGCGGGACATGGCAAGAAAAGCCTTCAGCGTGGCGTCCAGGTTCCGGGCTTCGCCGATCGTATAGGCAACGACGACGCCCTCGGTCACCCACGACCGGTCGCCGGATGAATCGAGCAGCATGCCGTGGATTTTGCGGCGGATGAGGTTGATCCCACCGAACACCTTCACCCACGGCACGTAGCGCATGGCGTGCCGGAAGACAGGCGTGGTCGCTTCTTCCGTCGGCCCGCCTTCCAGCGAAACGATTCCGGTAACGAGGTCCGGTCGATCGATGGCGATCCGGAACGCCAGCGAGGCGCCGAGCGAATGCGCGAGGATCAGCACCGGTCCTTCGTGCAGCGAGTCGAGCACGTCGGCGATGCGGTGCGATTGCGCGGCGAGCGAGTAGTCGGCTTTCTCAGGGCGGCTCGAGGAACCGGTGCCGAGCGGCTCGATCACGATGGGCCGGTAGCCGCTCGCGGCGAGCAGCGGCATCACCTTGCGGAAAGCGAATGAGGCACCGAAGAGGCCTGGTATCACGGCGACCGGACGGCCGGTTCCCGCCCACGCCTCGACGTGCACCGTTTCCGCCGGCGCGACGACCACGTACGGATGCTGCATTATCACTACGGTGTCTCGAGGCGAGCGGCGCGCGACGCGACTGTATTCAGGTCACCGCCGAGGTCATCCATCCGCCGTTGAAAGCGGAGATCGATGATCAGCAGGCCCACGACGTACGCGGTGAGGTTGGCGAGGAAAATCACCGAGAAGATCAACGAGTACGGGAGCCAGAGACCGAAGTACAGCGCGAACCGTTTGAGGCCCGGATCGAGGCGCGTGCGGTCGACAATAGTGGTGAGCAGCAGCACGGCGACGGACGCGAGCACAGCGAGCTTGAGTGAGACGAAACCGCCGATGGCGCAGCCGGCGAAGATTGCAATCTCGGACGCGCGATCGAGTCGCGTGTCGAGGCGACGGCCGGCTTCTGAGACGAGGCCATACTGGCGGGCGATGCCCCCGTCGAGCCCGTCCAGTACCTGACCGAGCGCCATGACCGCGAGCGCCGCGCCCAGCGAACTGGTCGCGAACAGCACGCCGGACACGACGCTCACGCCAAACGCCGCCCACGTCACCTGAGCGGGCGAAAGCCCCAGGGTGACGTGCAGAAAGCGCAGGACCGGGCGACTGCCGCGGTCTAAAGCGGAGCCAAGAACAGGAGCAAATTCATACATAGGAGCACCACGATCAGGACGGCTTCTTTGGTTTTGTCTGAGACCCCGAGCAGGAACCCCTGCGTCACGGCCGGGGAGTAGGGGTACCACGGCATCTTCTCGTAGCTGACGGCGTAATCCATCGCCAGGTGAATAATGAAGAAGAGCGCGGGCACCCAGGTGCCGAGAAAAAAGCAGAGCGGAATGATCCACAGGAGGGCGACGGGCTCCTGCAGCGACGTGCGCCAGTAGTACCCGAGCCGTCGCTTGCGGCCAACGTGCTTCAGGTAAAAGGGCGCCTTGATGGCGTGATCGATGTCCACGGCGCAGCCGAACACATACGCCAGCACGGCATCACTGCCCGTGAGCTTGAGCGCACGGACCCCCAGGGTGGTGGCCAGCACGTGGGTGACGATGGTCATTCTGAACGGGCAGCGGATGCGGCAGAAGCAGCGGGGGCCGGAGGGGAGTCCGGGCCGGTCAACCAGATCAGCAGCAGGCCCGTGGCAATCCAGAAGAAGTCACGCAGTCGCCCGACGATGGACGTGTAAAACCCGAGCTGTGGATCCAGTCCGAACAACCCGAACAAAACGTAAAACGCGCCTTCGCGCGCGCCGAGCTCGAACGGCACCACGAACATCGCATTGTTGAGAATCGCCTCGAGCCCACCGATCGCAAACGCGCGGAAATATCCCAGCTTGACCCCGAGGCTCGCGGCGATGAGCAGCAGCTCGATCATGAAGATGCAGCGGCCCAGATATTCGAGCGCCACGGCCTTGAAGAAGCGCTGCGGCTGCTGATGATAAAAATCGATGATCTGTTTATCGAGCTCGACGAGCAGCGCGCGCCTTGGCTCGAGCACCGCAGCCAGCCGGCGAATCAGCGGGATGCGGTGCATCCGATTCAAAATCCGCTCGAGCAATCCTTTCCGGTGCGCCGACAAGAACAGCGCCAGGATGCCAAGCAACAGTACGCCCGCGATGCCAAGCAACACATAGACGATCGGGCGCGTGCCGGCCGGTAGGAGAACGAAGCCCGCGATCACGCCGCTCAACCAGATCAGCACGTACGCGAACGAATTCAGCAGCCGGTGCAGAATGACCGATCCGGCCGCCCGCCGTTTGCCGAGCCACGGCGCCATAGCGGCGGCGCGGAACGGCTCGCCACCGGCATTGACCATGGGCGTCAGGAAATTGAGCGAGCTCGAGCAGACCAGGGTGACGTACGTGCGCCAGTAGGACGGCCGATTCGCATCGTCCGCCATGATGAGCCGCCACGCTGCGGCGCTGCAGGCGAAGACCAGCGCGTACACCGACACGATGGGAATGAAAATCCAGCCTGTGCGCGTCGCGTCCGCGACGAGCTGGCCGATGCCGATCTGCGAGATGAGATAGCCGAATACCGTCGCGCCCAGGATGAAGAGCGCGACCTGCCACGTTCTACTCATGCAAGCTGCGGCTCGGACGCTTCCGCGTAGGCGTCCTCGAGAACGGCCGCCACCTGCGCGATGTCCGTGAGATGGCGCGCGCCGTCACCCGAATCCATGGTCGTCGCGAAATCGTCGAACAAATCGGCGAACCATTTGGCGTACGAAGCCTTGTCGAGCTCCGCGGTGTGATCGAAGGACTCGATCTTCCCCTGCCGCTCGAGCGTCAACATGCCGCCGCTCCAGGTGATGCTGCCGCGCTCACCGGTGAAGCGGATTTCGTTCTCGCGCCGCCGGCCCGCCCAGGTGAGAAACATGGTCGCGATGCGATCGGGATATTCGAACAGCAGTTGGGCGGTGTCTTCCACGTCATAGCCGCCATGGCGCAGGCGGCCCGTCCAGGCGCGCACCGCAACCGGCGGCCCGGCGACGTCGAGCAGGGCATACACCAGATGCGTGCCGTGATCGAGCAGGACGCCACCCCGGCCATCCGCCCGCCGGCCGCGCCATGGCACCAGGCGACGATCCGTTCCGGGATCAGCGGCTAAGCGGTACACGCGGAATTCGGCGAGATACCAGCGGCCGATCGCTCCCTCGTCCAGCCATTGCCGCACCCGCCGCCACACAGGATTGAACCGGTATTGATGGCAGGGAACCACGATACGGCCGGCGCGGCCGGCTGCTTGCGCCAGGGCGGCGGCTTCGGCCCGTGTCGTGGCGACCGGTTTTTCGCACAGCACGTGATAGCCCCGCGCCAACCCCCAGAGCGACAGCGCCACGTGCGATACCGTCGGCGTGCAGATGTCCACGAAATCGATCGGGCCGAGCTCGGCGAGCTGGTCGCGATTCCTTAATAGAGGAAGGCCGTCGACGCGACCGACCGAGGGTGCTTCGTCCAGCACGCCGACGATCTGGAGTCGCGACGCAAGCCGCGGATCAGTCTGGAACGCGGGGAGATGAGCAGCACGGGCGATGCCGCCGAGCCCCACGAGTACTCCGCGATAGATGCGCGAGGGATCGTTACGCGAGCTGTGCATGGAATTTCGGTTCGCGCTCGTGCGCCAGAATGAGCCCGATCATGATCAGGTTCAACGGACCCACGACGACCCAGCAGTACGCTGCCGGATATCCCGGCACCACGATCAACGCGAGCAGCAGGAAGCGAATGTTTTGCGCGATCCAGGCGCAGGCGCCCACGACCCAGCGCTGCCGCTCAGCCCATGCTTCCCGCACCGAGGCGGGAATGCCGCGCCCTCCGCCCGCGAGTGCGCGCATGAGGGCCGTCGTCCGGGGGAAGAGCAGCGTTTGACGCCGGATGTAATCGCCATACAGCCACGCCGTGATCCGGGAACCGAGCGATGTGCCCCGCGGCATAGCCGACGACTCGGGGAGGTCGAGCTCGCTGCCCTTGCCGATGGCGAAATGGAGGTAGGCTTGCCGGATGAAGTCGGCAACCGCCGCCTGATACGAGTGCGAAGCCAGCGCGGCGAAGGCGAGTAGCGCGCCGCCCCAACCCCAGCCGGTGACGAACAGCCGCGCGCCCAGGTGGGTGTACAGGCTGACGAACCGGCCGCCGTCGGCGAGGCCGTCCAGCATGCGTCCCATGCGCGTCGAGGTGCCCCGCATGCGCGCGAGTTGGCCATCGGCGCTGTCCAGAATGTCCGATAGCACGAACAGCACGACACCGCCGGCATTTATCCATTCGCTCTGATACCACATCAGATGCCCGGCGAGCACGCCCAGGACCAGGCTCATGAACGTGACCGCATCGGCCGAGATACCCGTCGGCAGCAGCGTGTTTGCGAGTCGCCAGCCGACAGGTCGGAAAAAGACCCGATCGGCCCACTCTTCGACGACGGGGCCTTTACTCGCGTACACGCGTGCTGGCCTCTTCGAGAACGGCTTTGATCGCGCCGAGCGCTTCCATCGCCTGCTCTTCGGTGATGACGAGCGGCGGATTGATCCGGACTTCGGGGTTGTAGATCATCGCGATCACACCGCGGCGCAGCAGCGTGTCGAACACCCAGCGCGTGATTTTTTTGTCGAGCAGCTTGCGAGTACCGGGCACCACCAGATCCATGCCCAGCATCAGGCCGCGGCCGCGCACGTCGCTGACGATCGGGATCGCGCGCTCCCAGCTCCGCATTTCGCTGAGCATCGCGGCGCCCAGGCGGCGGCTATGCTCGACCAGGCCGTCGTCCACGATCGTCTGAATCGTCACGTGCGCCGCGGCAGCAGCGAGCGGATTGCCGCCGTAGCTCGAGGAGCTGCCGCTCGGGTTCGCCCACGGTTTGGAGAACGCGATCGGCTCGCGAATTACGATGCCGCTGACCGGGAAGCCGCCGCCGAAGCCCTTCCCCACGAGGAGGACATCGGGCACGATCGCGTCATGCTCGACGGCGAACATCTTCCCAGTCCGCCCGAAGCCGGTGATCATCTCGTCGCAAATCAGCAATGCGCCGATCTCGGTCGCGAATGCGCGCAGCTCGCGCAGATAGCCCGGCGGCGGCACGACGTTGCCCGCCGTACCCTGCACCGGCTCGACGATGATCGCCGCGATATCGTTCGTCGTCTCGGCGGCAATCTTCGCCTTCAGGAAATCCACGCAGTGCCAGTGACAGGACGGGAATGTCTTGCCGAACGCGCAGCGCGCGCACGAGGCGTAAGGACTGGAGTAGTTCCCGGGCGATAGCGGCCCGAGGCCATGCTTGAAGCTGCCCGACAACAGCGGCAGCACGCCGCCCGTCTTGCCGTGGAATCCGCCCCAGAACCCGACGATTTCGTGCCGGCCGGTCGCCGCCTTCGCCAGGCGCACCGCCGCCTCCACCGCCTCGGCGCCGCTCGAATAGAGCTGCGTGCGATTGAGATCGCCGGGCGCCAGCTCCGCGATCAATTTCACCAGCGCGGCACGATGCTCGGACGTGAAGCTGCCGACGTGCACCCGCTCGAGTTGGCGCGACATCTCCGCGACATAGCGCGGGTGGGCGTATCCGAGGCTCGCGACGCCGACACCGGCCAGCAAGTCGACGTAGCGATTGCCGTCCACGTCCCACAGGATCGCGCCTTCGCCGCGGTCCATGCAGAGCTTGCTGAACAGCGCGACGCTCTGCGTTCCGGGCGCCAGGTATTGGGCCTCAGCGTCGAAGACACGCTGGGATTGCGACTGAGTGAAGAGCTCGATCATGCAGTCCTTCGGGTTGCGGCTTTCTCGTCGATATAGGCAGCGATCGCAGTCGCCGCCTCAACGCGCACCGGCGCGAAGCTCGGCCAGTCGTTGAGATCGATCAGAACCGGGGTGGTGGGTGAGGGGAACGCGACGTCGCCGCCGAAGATCTCCAACCCGACCGCACGCGCCGCGGCAAAAACGACCGTTTTGAACCGGTCTTCCGCGACATCGGGTTTCCGATCGCGCGGTCCATCCGCGGGATACCAGGAGAAAAAGCGGCCATCGGCGACGGCGTAGAACTTCACGATGGGGCCCGGCACGTGCGCCTGGAGGGCTACACGCGTGACGCCGCGCTCGGCGAATGCGGCAATCGCGTCCGTGACTCCGGCTTCCTTCGTCTCGACTACGTCGGCGCTGGTTTCCGCGTGCACGTCACCGCGCTTCACCCATACGGGGCGCCCATCGCCGTTGAGCTGGTGCACCAGCGGAATGAGCGACTGGGGATCTGCC
>DASZNX010000237.1:0-2920 GCA_035551075.1 Gemmatimonadales bacterium
TTTCGCGGCGAATGGCAAACGAAAACGGACGAGGCGCTCGGGCCTAGAAGGCACCACCGAGGCTGAAGATCGCGCCCCCCTGCGTCGCGGCGATCACCGGGCTGGCGCTGCCAGCGAGGGCCGCGCCACGGCGGTGAAGCAGCGGGAAGAGGACGCCGCAGCCCACGCCGATCGCGGCGCCGCCGACCACGTCCGTGAAGTAGTGCGCCTCGGACATCATGCGCAGCGTTCCCGTGGCGACGGTCATCACGCCGGTCGTGGCCCAGAGCCACGGAGCGGCGGAAGAGTCTTCCAGCGTGGCGAGCATGGCGGCGCTCGTGCCGGCTGACGCCGGCAAGAACGTGTGCCCGGAGGGAAAGGACGTGTTCACCTCGGACGACGCCGCACCTGCTCCGTTGGCGAAGTTCTGATAATGCTCGTAGGGCCGCTGCCGCGCCGCGATCCACTTGATGTTTTCCGTGATCGCCGCCGCGACCGCGACGCTCTCGGCGACGATCATCACGTTTCGCCATCCCGCTCCGTCCGTCGCATGCGGTCCGGTCGCGAAGTAGGTGCTGCCGAACGCAACCGCGGGAGTGACCGCGTACGCCAACACCGAGCTCAGCGAGTTGGCAGTATTGACCGAGAGCAGCCACCCGGTGAGGTGCGCGTGGAACCAATCGTCCACCGCGTTCACGGGCGTTCCGACGGGACCGTCGCACCAGCGACAACGATCGGGGACCAATTGATCGGAGAAAATCAACGGTACCACCGCACCGATCGTTCCGACCGCCGTGATCGCGATGTCCGCGGGGACATCGAGTGCAACGCGGTCGGTCGGTCCGGCCAAAAGTCCGTCCGCCCGCGCTTGCGCTCCGATCGCGAGGCCAGCCATGATGACCGCGACCCGAAATCGTGCCATCAGCATTCCAGAAGCGGCGTCGTGCAATCGTGATCGGACATGAACAGGCTCCCTGGCATCTTTACCGCGTTGGGTCTTGTTGCAGCGGCACGGGCTTCGCTTCCGACTGACGACGTATCCGCGGCGGCCACTCGGACCGTCACCGTCGTTCCCGGCGCACGTTATCAAGCGGGTTGGTTTCGGCGCCTCTTTCTCGGCGGTCATTGGCGCGAAACCTGGAACACACCGATCGAGGTGCCTGTATTGGATCTCGGCAGTTTCGACGGCGGGCTGACACCGGACCGACAGGGCGGCGGACTCGAATCGCTCAACTTGCGCTTCAAGAGCGGCAACGGTCGCACGTGGGTGTTTCGCTCCGTGGACAAGAATCCCCGGCGCAGTCTGGATCCCGATACGGCGGAAGGCTGGATCGGCGGCCTCTTGCAGGACCTGATCAGCGGCTCCCATCCAGGCGCGTCACTCATCGTCGCCCCCCTCGCCCAGGCGGCGGGCGTCTTCCACGCTACGCCGCAGTTCGTGGTGATGCCGGACGACCAGCGGTTGGGAGAGTTCAGGAAAGCCTTCGCGGGGATGCTCGGCGGAATCGAGGAGCGCATCGAACATCGGATCCCGGGCGTCACGAAAGTGGAGGACACACTCGACCTCTTCGAGCGGCTCGAGAACCACAGCGACGAGCACGTCGACGCACACGATTACCTGCGCGCCCGCCTCATCGACATCCTGGTGGGAGACTGGGATCGCCACACCGACCAGTACCGGTGGGTGCGCTTCGAGGAAGGGGGGCAGCGGGTTTGGCGTGTCGTGCCGCGCGATCGCGACCTCGCCTTCAGCCGATTCGACGGCGCGCTTCCCTCGCTGATGGAGTACTACGGCAAGCCGATCGTCGGCTGGGGCGATACCTATCCGCCGATCGACAAGATCACCTTCGCAGCCAGATACACCGATCGCCGCTTCCTCGTCCCGCTCGAGCGCCCCGAATGGGAGGCAGTCTCGGCGAAAGTCGCCGGTGACATCACCGATGCGGTGATCTCCGAGGCCGTCCACCGGCTCCCGCCTCCGATGTACGCGAAGGCGGGCAAGGAACTGGAGCAGGCGCTCCGCTCGAGGCGCGATCTGCTCGAGGCGGCATCGAAGGAGTTCTACCGATTGCTCGCGCACGACGTCGACCTGTACGGGACGACGCGCTCCGAGGACTTCGACATCGAGCGTCGCGCTGACGGTTCTGTCTCCGTGGCCATCTACGCTCGCGACGAAAAGACGGGCGACAGGTTGTCGAATCCATACTTTCGCCGGACCTTCATTCCCGACGAGACTTCGGAGATCCGCCTGTACACGCTGGGTGGAAAAGATCGGGTGGTCGAGCACGGGAACGGCACCGGCGCGATCCTGCTGCGCGTGATTTCGCCGCCCGGAAGCAGCGAGCTCGTGGACCGGACGAACACGTCCGCGACGAAGACCTACGCTCCTCTGGCGGCGGTCGAGCCCCCGCCGCGCAGACCCGGCCAAGCCGGTGCGACTGACGAAGACGCCCCGCGCGAAGAGCTGCGTGAGAAGTACGAAGTCTTCCGCGACTGGGGCCGCGACTACTTGTTCTTCCCGCAGTTCTCCTACGACTCCACGCGCGGATTGTTGTTCGGCGGCTATGTGACACGAACCGGTTACGGGTTCGATCTCGATCCGTACTCGTCGATACAGCGCTTCGGAGCCGCCTGGTCGACGCGGCTCGCGGAGCCGAGGATCGACTACGGCGCGGAGTTTCGCACGCGGTCTCCGGTCAAGGTGCTTCTCTACGTCGCCTATTCGGGAATCGAGATCGCGAACTTCTTCGGGTACGGGAACGAGACGCCGCGCGATTCGAACCTCGCGTCGAACCACTACTACGAAGTGAATCAGGATCAGTTCATCATCAATCCGCTCGTCGAAATCCCGTTGATCGGACCCCTGCGAGCGCGAGCCGGCCTGTTGTTCAAGCACGTGTCCAGCGTGGGCGGCAGCGGATTCATCGCCCAGGCACCACGG
>DASZNX010000238.1:0-10019 GCA_035551075.1 Gemmatimonadales bacterium
CGCTCGATTTCGCGCGTGATGTGCATCGAGCAGAACTTCGGCCCGCACATCGCGCAGAATTCCGCGCTCTTGAAGTACTCGGCGGGCAACGCCTCATCATGCAGCTCGCGGGCCCGCGCCGGATCGAGGGCCAGGCGGAACTGCTCATTCCAGTCGAACGCATAACGCGCCCGCGATAGCGCATCGTCGCGGTCGGTCGCGCCCGGACGCCGGCGCGCGATGTTGGCCGCATGCGCCGCGATCTTGTACGCGATTACGCCTTCGCGCACTTCCTCGGCATTCGGCAGACCGAGGTGCTCCTTGCGCGTCACATAGCACAGCATGTCCGCGCCGAACCAGCCGATCATCGCCGCGCCGATCGCCGACGTGATGTGATCGTAGCCTGGCGCGACGTCGGTCACCAAGGGTCCCAGTGTGTAGAACGGCGCCTCATGACACAGCTCCTTCTCGAGGCGCACATTCACCTCGATTTGATGCATGGGGATGTGCCCCGGCCCTTCGATCATCACCTGCACGTCCTTCTTCCACGCGCGCTCCGTCAACTCGCCGAGGACCGTCAGCTCCGCGAGCTGCGCCTTGTCGGTCGCATCCGCGATCGAACCGGGGCGCAAACCATCGCCGAGGGAGAGCGTCACGTCGTATTCGCGCGCGATGTCGAGCAGGCGGTCGTAGTGCTCGTAGAGCGGATTCTGCTTGCCGTGCTGCGTCATCCAGTACGCCATCAAGGAACCGCCGCGGCTGACGATCCCCGTCACACGACCCAACGCGAGGCCGACGTGCTCGCGCAGAATCCCCGCGTGCACGGTGATGTAGTCCACGCCCTGCTTCGCCTGATGCTCGATGTTCGCGAGGATGTCGTCGGCGGTCAGAGTCGTCACGTCACCCGCGATCTGAATCGCCTGATAGATCGGGACCGTGCCGATGGGCACTGGAGAGGCGGCGATGATCGCTTCGCGAATGGCATCGATGTTGCCGCCCGTCGAAAGATCCATCACGGTGTCGGCGCCGTAATGAACCGCGTGATGCAGCTTCTCCAGCTCCCCGTCGATATCCGACTCGACGGCCGAGTTGCCGATGTTGGCGTTGATTTTGACGCTGGCGACTTTGCCGATCGCCATGGGATCGAGCCGCTGCTTCAAGTGATTGACGTTGGCGGGAATGATCAGCCGGCCAATCGCGATCTCATCGCGTACCGTCTCGGGCGCCAGCGCTTCGCGCTCGGCTACGCGCTGCATCTCGGGTGTGATGGTGCCCTGACGGGCGAAGAACATCTGGGTACGGCAGGCCATGCGGAGCTCCCTTCGCCGGTACGAACCGGATCAGGTTCTGAGGGTGTGATCTCAGCCCGCGACACCGCGTCGTGGGCACCCCTGTCGAATCAACAATCTAACTGCGGGAAAACGGGGGGATACAGCCGCGGTTGAGGTGCTACACCTCTCGCGGCCGGGGCGGTCCGTACCGCTCATCCGGCTTGTGGGTCTTCTCCCATTCCACCTTATAGGCAAAGGGATCGAGCCCCGAGGGCTGGTCGATGGCGAGAATGCCATCGAGATGATCGAGCTCATGCTGCAATAGCTCGGCCATCGGACCCTCCAGCTCCATCGTGACCTGTTTCCCTTTGAGATCGGTGTAGCGCAGCGACGCGCGGTAGGCGCGGGTCACGCGCACGAGCAAGTTTGGGAAGGAGAAGCAATCGTCCCAGACGTGAAAATCTTCGGATCCCACGTCCGTGATTTCGGGATTGATCATGGTCGCCCGGAATTTTCCGATCTCGACGAGGACGACCCGCACGGGCGCGCCGATCTGTGGCGCGGAAAGGGCGCGACCCATGTTGTACTTCTTTTTGGCCACCCGAAGCGTGTCGCGCAGATCGTCTGATAGCAGGCGCACCGCCGGTGACTTGGGATCTTCAACCGGGGTGCAGCGGACCCTCAGAATCGGGTCGCCAAGTTGGCGGATTCGACGGGCTGCCATGTGTGAGCGCGCCAAAATTGTCGGTTTCTGCCCGTCGTGCAACTACCCTCTAGCCACACAGCCGCTTCGGGGCTTAGTGTCTTAGCCTTATGTCGTTAGCGGGCATCGTCCTGGCGGCTGGCCGGTCGGCCCGGATGGGCTCCCCCAAAGCCCTGTTGGACTTCCTCGGGCTCCCCTTTGTCGTACGAATTCTCGAAGCGCTCGAGGCGCTAGACGTAAAAACGCGAGTCGTTGTCGTAGGCCCCGATGGACCGCGAATTCACGCGGTTTTGGCAGGCCACGACTGCATCATCGTGGAGAATCCTGAGCCCGAAACCGGTCCGATTGCCTCGCTTCGGGCAGCGCTCCGCGCGCTCCAGCCCGTGCAGCCAACGGGGGTTCTTATATGGCCAGTCGACTTGCCTCACGTCCGGGTGACAACGATCGAACGGATCCTCGAGGCGCACCGGCGGGCGAAAGCCCCGATCGTGGTGCCTGCATTGGGCAATCGCCGCGGGCATCCGATCGTTTGGGGATCGTCGCTCTTCCAGGAGTTGCTGGAGAGCCCCGTAGCCACCCGGGAGGGAGCCCGAGCCGTCTTACGCGAGCATCGGCGGGAGATCGTCAGCGTCCCCGTCGACGATCCAGCCGTGATAGACGAGATCAATACGCCGGAAGACTATGAGCGGCTGGTAAGAGAGTGGAATCGGGACATCTACTAACCGTACGTCGCGCGTCGTTCGTCGTACGCGACACCATCGCGCGGTACGCATCCCCCCCGCAACCACGCACGGCAGTTACATTGACGAATCCCGACAAAGTCATTAGGATACCGGAACCATATGTCAGCGAATGACTTCGAGGCTTAATGACCAGTATTGAAGCACAAGTCCAGCAACCGTACAAGTACGGCTTCGTCACCGACATCGAATCGGAGGTCGTGCCGGCCGGCTTGAACGAGGACGTCATTCGGCTCATCTCGGCAAAAAAGGGTGAGCCGGAGTGGATGTTGGAGTGGCGGCTCAAGGCGTATCGCAACTGGCTGAAGATGAGCGAGCCACACTGGCCGAACGTGAAGTACGGGCCGATCGACTATCAGGCGATCAGCTACTACGCGGCCCCCAAGCAGCGGCCCAAGCTGGATTCGCTCGACCAGGTGGATCCGAAGCTGATTCAGACGTTCGAGAAGCTTGGCATCCCGATCGAGGAGCAGAAGCGACTGACTGGTGTTGCGGTGGACGCCGTGTTCGACAGTGTGTCGGTCGCCACCACCTTCCAGGCGGAGCTCGCGAAGTACGGCGTGATCTTCAAGCCGATCTCGCAGGCCATCCGCGAGCACGCCGACCTCGTCCAGCAGTACCTGGGCACCGTCGTCCCCTACAACGACAACTTCTTTGCGGCACTGAACTCGGCCGTGTTCACCGACGGATCGTTCGTGTACGTGCCGAAAGGCGTCCGCTGCCCGCTGGAGCTGTCGACGTATTTCCGGATCAACGCGTCTGCGACGGGACAGTTCGAGCGCACGCTCATCATCGCGGACGAGGGCAGCTACGTCAGTTACCTGGAAGGCTGCTCGGCGCCGATGCGCGACGAGAATCAGCTGCACGCTGCCGTGGTCGAGCTCGTCGCGCTCGATCGCGCGACGATCAAGTACTCGACGATTCAGAACTGGTATCCGGGCGACGAAGAAGGCCGCGGCGGCATTTACAACTTCGTCACGAAGCGCGGTAAATGCGCCGGCGCGAATTCCAAGATTTCGTGGACGCAGGTCGAGACGGGCTCGGCGATCACGTGGAAGTATCCGGGATGCATTCTGCAGGGCGACAACTCGATCGGCGAGTTTTACTCCGTCGCGGTGACGAGCCACAAGCAGCAGGCGGACACGGGAACGAAGATGATTCACCTTGGCAAGAACACGCGCTCGACGATTGTCTCGAAAGGGATTTCCGCCGGCCGCGGCCAGAACACCTATCGTGGGCTCGTGAAGATCATGAAAGGCGCCGAGGGCGCGCGGAACTATTCGCAGTGCGATTCGATGCTGATTGGCGACAAATGCGGAGCACACACCTTTCCGTACATCGACGTTCGCAACAGCACGGCGATCATGGAGCACGAAGCGTCGACGTCGAAGATCGGTGAAGATCAGATCTTCTACCTGCGCCAGCGCGGCCTGTCCGCCGAGGACGCGGTGTCGATGATCGTCAACGGCTTCTGTAAGGAAGTCTTCAAAGAGCTGCCGATGGAGTTCGCTGTGGAAGCGACACGGTTGCTCGGCATCAGCCTGGAGGGAAGCGTTGGCTAAGAACAAACCTCTCCTCGAGGTCAAAGGCCTGCGCGTTGCCGTCGCGGGAAATGAGATTCTCAAGGGTGTCGATCTTGCGATTCGCGACGGCGAAGTGCACGCGATCATGGGGCCGAACGGTTCGGGAAAGAGCACGCTCGCGCAGGTGCTCGCGGGTCACCCGGCATATACGGTGCTCGCGGGATCCGTGAAGTACGAAGGCAAGGATCTACTCGACATGGATCCGGAAGAGCGCGCTCGCGAAGGCGTGTTCCTCGCGTTCCAGTACCCCGTGGAGATTCGCGGCATTACCAATTCCTACTTTCTGCGCTCGGCGCTGAACGCCATGCGCAAGCAGCGCGGCGAGCCGGAGCTCGATCCGATCGATTTCCTGCAAGTGCTCGAGCAAAAGCTCGAGGCGATCGGGTGGGACGACTCCATGATGAACCGTCCCGTCAACGAGGGGTTCTCGGGCGGCGAGAAGAAGCGGAATGAGATCCTGCAGCTCGCAGTGCTCGAGCCGAGGCTCGCGATTCTGGATGAAACCGATTCGGGGCTCGACATCGACGCGCTGAAAACGGTTGCGCACGCGGTGAATCAGCTGCGCAATCCCAATCGTGCTTTCCTGATCGTGACTCACTATCAGCGGCTGCTAAACCATATCACGCCCGATGTCGTCCACGTGCTCGCGGACGGCCGGATCGTGAAGTCCGGCGGGCCGGAGTTGGCCCAGGAACTCGAGGCAAAAGGCTACGACTGGCTTCGCGATGCCGCCATGGTGTCGTGACGATGGCGCATGTAAAGCAGCTGGTCGGATCGTACCGCGCGTGGGCTTCCAACGGGGCCTCGGGAGCTCCCAACTGGCTTAAAGATCTGCGCGAAGGCGGCATCGCCCGATTCCACGAGCTCGGTTTTCCGAACATGAAGCAGGAGGCGTGGCGCTTTACGAGCGTTGCGCCAATCGCGGAAGGCTCGTTCGAGCTCGCCAAACCGCCCGCGCGCGTTCCCACCGTCGACGAGATCCGGCCGTTCCTGGTCCTCGAGGCTGGGTACCGTCTCGTCTTTCTCGACGGGTTTTTCCAGCCGTCGCTCTCGACGCCCTTCTTTGATGACGTCCAGAGTCTCGCCCACGTCGTCGCGCACCGGCCCGACCTCGTTCGCCAGCATCTCGGCAAATACGCCTCGACGGATGATCGGGCGTTCTCGGCCCTGAACATGGCGTTTGCGGGCGAGGGCGCATTCGTCCATGTGCCTGCGAAGACGATTATCGAGGAGCCGATCCAACTCTTGTTTCTGACGAGCGACGAGCGCCAGATCGTCACGCACCCGCGCAGCCTCGTCGTCGTCGAACGAGAGGGTCGCGCGAGCATCGTCGAGACCTACGCGTCGCTGGGTGATGGAGTGGCGCCGTACTGGACGAATACCGTGACCGAAGTCGTGGTCGGCGATGGAGCCCGAGTGGACTACCACCGCGTCCAGCGGGAGAGCGGCCGGGCCTATCACTTGGCCGCGACGCACACGCAACAGGGCCGCGACAGCACCTTGCACTTGCACACGGTGGCGTTCGGCGCGGCTCTCGCGCGCCACGACATCGGCACGGTGATGGCGGGGCCGGGCGGCACCTTGATACTGAACGGACTCTACGTGCTCGCCGGTAAGCAGCACGCGGACCATCACACCACAATCGATCACGCGGCCGATCATTGCGAGAGCCACGAGTACTTCAACGGAGTGCTCGATGAAAAGTCGCGCGGCGTGTTCACCGGCCGCATCATCGTCCGGCCAGGCGCGCAGAAGACCGACTCCAAGCAGACGAACAACAACCTGCTGCTCTCGACCGATGCTCATGCCGACAGCCAGCCGCAGCTCGAGATCTACGCGGATGACGTGAAGTGCACCCATGGCTCGACGGTGGGACCGCTCGATCCGCGCGCGCTGTTTTATCTGCGCAGCCGCGGGATCGGCGAAGTGGACGCCAGACGACTGCTGACCTACGGCTTTGCGGCCGAGATCCTCGGCCGGATGGATGTGGCGCCGCTCCGCGCGGAGCTCGATCGCATCGTGCGCGAGCGCTTGGCGGCTTAATGACCGCTTCGCCTCCCCCTCCCGATCTTAGCGATCTCTACCAGCAAACGATCCTCGACCACAACCGCAATCCGCGCAATTTCGGGCGGCTCGAGACCGCTAATCGCACTGCCGAGGGCAACAATCCATTGTGTGGCGACCGGATCCATCTCTTTGTGCAGGTGGACGGAGATACGATCAAGAACATCGCATTCCAGATGCCTCCCGGCGCTGGATGCGCCATCTCCAAGGCCTCCGCGTCGCTCATGACCGATGCCGTAAAGGGAAAGTCCGTTGCGGCGGCGGAGACGATGTTTCAAGCGTTTCGCGATATGCTCGCGGGTGGGACCAACGCGCCGGGCAAGCTCGCGGCGTTCTCGGGAGTCCGCGCCTTTCCCAGTCGGATCAAATGCGCGAGTCTGGCCTGGCACGCGCTCCACGCCGCGCTACAAAACAGCACCGAGCCGGTGACCACCGAATCGGCGCGCGACTTCTGATGCTCGACGTTGCGAAGATTCGCGCCGATTTCCCGATCCTCGAACGCCAGGAAAACGGCCGGCGTCTCGTATATCTCGATAACGCCGCGACCAGCCAGAAGCCCCGCAAGGTGCTCGAGGCGATCCAGCACTACTACAGCTTCCACAACGCCAACGTCCATCGCGGCGCGTATGCCCTCGCGGTTGAAGCGACCGACGCGTATGAGGCGGCCCGCACCGCGGTCGCTCGATTCGTGAACGCGAGCGCCCGCGAGGGAGTGGTCTTCACCCGTGGGACGACGGAGGCCATCAACCTGGTCGCCGGCTCCTATGGCCGCACGTTCGTGCAGAAGGGCGACACGGTGGTCGTCACCGCGATGGATCACCACTCGAACATCGTGCCGTGGCAGATCCTATGTCGCGAAAGAGGCGCGACGTTACGAATGGTCGAGATCACGAAGGACGGCCGGATCGACCTGATCGACTTCGGGCGCGCGCTGGAGACCGAGCCGATCATCGTCGCGTTCCCCTATGTATCGAACTCACTGGGAACCGTGAATCCCACGGCCCAGCTCGTCAAGCTTGCCCACGCCGCGAAGGCCATCACGGTCGTGGACGGGGCGCAGGCCAGCCCGCATTTACGGGTGGACGTCCAGGCGCTGGATTGCGACTTCTATGCGTTCTCCGGGCACAAGATGCTTGCCCCGATGGGCAGCGGCGCATTGATCGCCAAACCCGAGCTCCTCGAACGGATGCCGCCGTATCACGGCGGCGGGGAAATGATCGAGCGCGTGTGGGACGATCGGTCGACGTGGAACAAGATCCCGCACAAGTTCGAGGGTGGAACGCCAAACGTCGAAGCCGCCGTGGGTCTCGCGGCCGCAATCGCGTATCTCGAGCAGCTCGGGATGGACAAGATCGCCGAGCACGAGCAGGAGCTGGCCCGAGTCGCTATCGAGCGGCTGTCACAGATCGATGGGGTGACGATTTACGGGCCGCCCGATCATCGGGCCGGAGTGGTTCCATTCACGTATGGCGACATCCATCCGCACGATCTCGCAACCATCCTGGACCGCGACGGCGTCTGTATTCGCGCGGGTCACCACTGCACCCAGCCGCTGATGCGGCGGCTCGGCGTGGCAGCGACGGCCCGCGCGTCGTTCTACATCTACAATGATCTTGACGATGTGGACGTCTTGGTGACTGCCGTGCGCAAAGCCGGGGAACTTTTTGGCGTCACCGTTTCCTAGCGTCGCCTGACGTTAGGGTCTCACCCTAGCGTCGCTTCACCGTCACAATAGCTTCCTCGCATGTCTGACCCGGTTATCGTAGACCGTGTAACAAAGCGCTTCGCGGGCCACACCGCGGTCGACGAGCTCTCCTTGAGTGTTCCCTCGGGCCTCATTTACGGTTTGCTCGGTCCAAACGGCGCGGGCAAGACGACAACCATTCGGATCCTCATGGACATTTATGAGCCCGATGAGGGATCCGTGCGCGTATTGGGAACAGTCGCCGGGGGTCGAGCGCACTCCGCGCGAATTGGATACCTGCCGGAAGAACGCGGTCTGTATCCCAAAATGCGGGTCCTGGACGTTCTCGTGTTCCTCGCGGAGGCGAAAGGCGTCTCGCGCCGGACCGCGCGCTCGCGCGCATTCGAGTGGCTGGAACGGCTCGGGCTGAGCGACTGGCGATTCCGCAAGGTCTCGGAGTTGTCGAAGGGCATGCAACAGAAGGTCCAGTTCATTTCGACAGTGCTACACGATCCCGAGCTCGTGATTCTCGACGAGCCGTTTTCCGGCCTCGATCCGGTCAACTCTGAGGTGCTGCGGGAGACGGTTTTGGATTACCGCCGCCGTGGCAAGACGGTGCTCTTCTCGACGCACATCATGGAGCACGCCGAAAAGCTCTGCGATCGGCTCTGTATCATCGCGCGTGGGCGGAAGTTGATCGACGGCTCGCTCGCGGAAGTCAAGCGAACGCACGGGGGCAAGCACGTGATTGTTGCCTTCGACGGCAGCCAGGGCGGCGCACAGCAGGTATTTGCGGATCGGCGACTGATCGCCAAGGTCCAGGACTTCGGGCAGCAGGCTGAGCTGGAGCTGGCCGATGGCGCGGATCCGCAAGAAATCCTGCGCGGACTGGTCAACTCAGGAGCGCGACTGTCGCGATTCGAGCTCGCCAGCCCTTCACTCCACAAAATCTTCGTCGATCTCGTCGGGCCCGAGGCGGTCACGGCTGCGGCGGTGCCAGCCCATGCATAAGGTCTGGGCTATCATCCGGCGCGAGTTCGTCGAGCGCGTTCGCACGAGGTGGTTCTGGGTGTCCGCCATCCTCGGTCCCGTCCTGTTTGCCGGCGTAATCATCTTCCAAATCGTGCAGTCGCTAGGCGGAGGCGTGCGGCACATTGCCGTGGTCGACAGCGGCAACCTGGGCTACGGCTCGCAGATCGTCGAGGCATTCGGCGCCAGCCGCACGATCCAGGCGGACGCGGTGACGCTGGCGCCAGGGGTGCTGGATTCCCTGACCCGGCAGGTCGAAGCCAAAGAGCTCAATGGATTTCTCATCATCAACGATTCGTTGCCCAGCGAGGGGAAAGCGGAGTACCGGGCATCGAATCTCTCCCTTCAGACAATTGAGGAGCTCCAACGGACGCTGAATCGGGTCGTCGAAAAGGTGCGACTTCAGGGCAAGGGCGTGAATCCGTCCGTGGTGGATTGGGCGCAGGCGCTCCGAATCTCCCTCGATCAGAAGAAGATCGCGCGTGGCCAGGTAACGACGGAGAACGCGGGCCAATCCTTCGCGCTCGCATATGTGATGGCAATCCTCTTGTTCATGGCAATTCTGTTGTATGGCGTCAACGTGATGAGTTCGGTCCTGGAGGAGAAAACCACGCGGATCATCGAAGTGCTCGTCTCATCGCTACGGCCATTTCAGCTGATGATTGGAAAGGTCGCGGGCGCGGGTGCCGTGTCGTTCTTCCAGTTTGTGATCTGGGGCGTGTCGGCGCGCGTGCTCCTCGCGCTACGGGTTCCGATTGCGCGGATGCTCGGCGCCGATCCCGCGACAGCCATGAGCATATCCCTGCCCCACATCCCCTTCGCCACAGTGGCTGTGTTTATGGCGTTTTTCCTCGGCGGCTTCCTGCTTTACTCCGCGATGTTTGCGGCGGTCGGGGCGATGTCCAGCAACGAACAGGAAGCCCGCCAGGCCCAGCAGCCGGTGACATACCTGCTGATGATCTCGTA
>DASZNX010000239.1:0-6718 GCA_035551075.1 Gemmatimonadales bacterium
CTGCTGGTTGCGCCCGAGGATGCGACGGGGTTCGCCGCCGCGGTGCTTTCGCTGGTGATCGCACCGCAGCGCCGCGCCGAGCTCGGTGCTGCCGCGCGGATAGCGGCGGTCGCCCGTGACGTTGCCGTCGAGAATCTCGAGCTGCTGCAGCAGTACGCCGCAGCCGCCCGAGGCCTGCCGAAGGGAGCCGCGCCATGCGCCGCGTAGTCCTTGTCCTCACCGACGGTTTGCGGCCCGACGCGATCACGCCCACAGACATGCCGTCGCTCGACGCCCTGGCGCGCACCTACACCACGGCGCTCCGGGCCAGTACGGTCCGGCCAAGCCGCACCGTCGCCGCGCTTGCGTCACTCGCGACCGGGGTCGCCCCGGCGACACACGGACTGATCGAGCCGGGCCTCGGATTTCTGAAGCGGCTGCCCTCGCTGCGGCCGCTTGCGCGCGAGCTGTCCCGCGGGGGTATTCCGAGCCAGGTCGTCGCCAGTGAATTGCTACCGGCCGAGCGCGCGGTGTTGTGGGCGCTGACCAAGGCCGCCGGCCTGGGCAAATATCGGTCTGCCGGACTGCGCGCCCGCGATGTGGCGCGCGCCGCCCTCACGGTGGCGCTGAGCCAGGACGAAGGCCTGGTATTCGTCTACCTCAACGACTGCGATGAAGCGGGTCACGCGCACGGCTGGATGTCGTCGCAGTATCGCGCGGCTGCGGTGGAGATCGACGCCGCTATCGGAGTCCTGGCGGATCTCACCGAGCACTCGCTGCTGATCGTGATGGCGGATCATGGTGGTGGAGGGGTGAGCACCCACGACCACGCCGAAGCGCACCCCACCAACGATCACATTCCTCTTATTCTTGCCGGCCCCGACGTCACGCGGCGACATCAGCTCACGCGCCAGATCTCCCTGCTCGACATTCCGCCTACGGTGCTCTGGTGGTTCGGTCTCGAAGTGCCTGTGGCGTACGAAGGACGAGTGCTGACGCAGGCGTTTACGCGGGTGTCTCAGCCGGCGGAGACGGTCTGATGCGCTGGTTCACGCACCTCGGCGGAGCGCGGGTCACGATCGGCGCGGGCCTCGGACTGATCGCCTTTGGCGAGTTACAACTCGGGCTCGTCGTGCTCATCGCCCTGACCCTCTCGCACATCGCCGTGCAAGTGCTGAAGCGCGCGGTTGCCCGGCCACGGCCGTGCGACGCGAATGGGCGGCCACTCGCGCTGGTCGACTTGCCGGATCCGTTTTCGTTCCCGTCGGGACACGCGGCCGCCGCCACGGCCGTCGCGGGCGCGGTCTCCATCGCGCATCCACTCGCTGCGCCCCTGCTGCTGCCGCTGGCCGGTTTGATTGCCTATTCCCGCGTCGCCTTGCGGGTACATCATGTCGGCGACGTCATCGCCGGCATTGCGCTCGGGGCTGCCGGTGTGGCGGCCGCGAGCGCTCTACTGTAGGCGACATCCGGCGGCGGTTGCACGGCTGACGTCCGGATGCCAGGTAGCGGAGGCTCGTACGGCTCCGCTATCTGCTTTGAGGATTCCTGCCGTTACCCGATCGTGACATTGTCGACTCAAGCCGGTGATAGCTGCCCTGCAGTTTTCGCACCGTTGGAGATGTCCAACGTCCACCCGTCTTGAGGAGTAACCGTGCACGCAAGACTCGTTGCAGTGTTGTGCGCGCTGAGCACTGGCGCACTTCCCGCGCTGGCCCAGACGAGCGGCAGCCAGGCCCAGCCAGTCACCGTCGGTGGCCTGGTATACGGACAGTACCAGTACAACCTGCAGGACAGTATCGGCGCCGCCGGGCTCAACACCGGGAAGCAGAACTACTTCTCAATCAAGCGCGCTTACGTCAACGTGATCGGCAGGTTCAGCGGCGGGCTATACACCCGCGTCACCGCCGACATCGCGCCCGCGGGTACCGGTAACCAGGTCTATCGGCTCAAGTACGCCTATGCGGCATGGACGCCCAACAATAGCTCGCTCACCTACAAGTTTGGCTTGCTCCACACGCCATGGCTCGATTGGGAAGAAGCGTTGTGGGACTATCGCATGCAGGGCACGATGCCGATCGAGCGCGCCGGCTACGCGACCTCCTCTGATTTTGGCGCCGGTATCGACGGCCATTGGAACAGCGAGCAGGTCAACGCCCAGCTGACCGTGGTGAACGGCGAAGGGTACTCCGGCGGCACCGGCGATAAAGGCAAGGACGTCCAGCTGCGCGTCTCGGTGCGGCTCATGAAGACCGACGATGCCAGCCGCGTCGGCGGGCTCCGGCTGAGCGGCTATGCGGGGATCGGAAAGCGCACCGGTGGCGGTGACCGCAACCGCTTCATCGGACTGATCTCATACAAGTCGAAACAGTTCACGGTGGGCGGCGAGTACGTCTCCACGAAGGACACCATTTCACCGGTCAACGCCGACAGCTTGAATCTGGCCGGCGGTCCCAACGCGACCGGCACGATCCTGGCTGCTTATGGCGTCCTGCACTTCAGCAACAGCCCGGTCGCGGTGATCGGCCGCGTCGACGTGACAGATCCGAACACCAGCACGAGTCCGAACAAACAGACGCGCGGCATCGGCGGCTTGTCGTATCAGCTCAACCCCAATCTGCGGATGCTCGCGGACGTGGACCTCCTGTCATTCGAGGCGACACCGACGCATGCCACAAATTCGACGAGGCAGCAGGCCCTCATCCAAATGCAGATCACGTTCTAACGCTTTCACGGAGAGCACTCATTATGAAGTCTACCAAATCCCTCGCGCTCGCCACGCTCCTGGCCGCCGCGGTCCCCGCGGCCGCTCAGGTTCAGCTCAACGGCGCCGGCGCGTCGTTTCCCAACATCATTTATCAGGACTGGATTCTGACGTACAATCAGTCACATCCCGACGTCAAGCTGAATTATCAGTCGATCGGTTCGGGTGGCGGCATTCGGCAGTTCTCCGATGGCACCGTCGATTTCGGTGCGTCCGATGCGCCGATGACGGACTCGGCGATCGCCGCGATCCAGGGCAACGTCCTGCACATCCCGACGGTGCTCGGCGCGGTCGTGATCACGTACAACCTCCCCGAGGTTAAACAACAGCTCAAGTTCACGCCGGACGTGTTGGCCGACATCTTCCTCGGCAAGATCACGAAGTGGAACGACTCGCGCATCGCGTCGGTCAATTCCGGCGTCAGTCTTCCGGGATCGGACATCGTCGTCGCCCACCGTTCGGATGGCTCTGGTACCTCGTACATCTTCACCGACTATCTCTCGAAGGTGAGCCCCGAGTGGAAGGAGAAAGTCGGCAAGGGCACGGCCGTGAACTGGCCGGTCGGGATCGGCGGCAAGGGGAACGAAGGCGTCGCCGCGAGCGTGGCCCAGACTCCCGGCGGTATCGGATATGTCGAGCTGGCGTACGCGAACACCAATAAGCTCCAGTACGCGCAGCTGCGAAACCAGTCCGGGAAGTTCATCAACCCGACGCTGGAAGCCACCACCGCGGCTTTGGCGGGCGCCATGAAGATGATGGGCCCCACCACAGATTTCCGGGTCTCGATCACCGACTCACCGGCTCCGACGGCATATCCGATCGCCAGCATGACGTACCTGCTGCTGCACAAGACGTACTCGGATGACGCCAAGGCGCAGGCGCTGGTGAAGTTCGTCGCCTGGGCAGAGAGCGAAGGTCAGGGCAAGGCCTCCTCGCTGGGCTACGCGCCGCTTCCCAAGGACCTGCACCCCTGGATCGAAGCCCGCTTGAAGAGCATCACCGTCAACGGCAAGTCGGCCTGGAAGGCTGAGTAACGCATCATCATAGGGGACACCTCTCGGTGTGTTGTTGGACGCCGGGAGGTGTTTCTTTTTTGCAGTGACGAATCCGTTACACCTCCGTGACCGACACCGGATAGGTTTGGCGCGATGACGAGTCTCCCCATCGAAGGAATCCCGGCACGCCGCCCGAGTGGTGAGTCTCGCTGGCAATCGCTGCTTGCAACCGATCGGGGCGACCGCGTCTACCGAGCCGTGCTCACCGGACTCGCGCTCGCGCTGCCGGCGCTGATCCTCATCATCCTGGGCGTCCTGATCATCGACGCATGGCCGTCGCTGCGACGGTTCGGGCCGACGTTCCTCTGGACGTCGATCTGGGACCCCGTCGCCGGAATTTTTGGCGCGGCCCCGATGATTTTCGGCACGCTCGCATCCTCGCTGCTGGCGCTGCTGATCGCCGTGCCGCTCGCGCTCAGCGTCGCGATCTTTCTGACGGAGTTCTCCCCCCGCTGGCTGCGCCAGCCGGTCGCGTTCACCATCGAGCTGCTCGCCGCGATCCCGAGCGTGGTGTACGGGATGTGGGGAATCTTCGTGCTGATTCCATTTTTGCGGACTTTCGTCGTACCGCCGCTGAAAACGGTGCTCGGGTGGCTGCCGATCTTTCAGGGCGTCTTCTACGGCAACTCACTGCTGGCCGGCGGCATCATCCTGGCGATCATGATCATCCCATATATCGCCGCCGTGTCGCGAGAGGTGCTGCTCGCCGTGCCCGCGAGCCAGCGCGAGGCCGCGCTGGCGATGGGCGCGACGCGCTGGGAGGCCGTTCGCTCGGCGGTGCTCCCCTACGGCCGCACCGGCTTGATCGGCGCCGTCATTCTCGGCCTGGGGCGCGCGCTGGGCGAGACCATGGCCGTGACGATGGTCATCGGGAACCGCCACGATATCGCTATTTCGGTGTTTCAGCCCGCGTATACGATGGCCGCGGCGATCGCCAATGAATTCAGTGAGGCGACGACCACGCTCTATCAATCCGCGCTGGTCGAAGTCGGACTGCTGCTGTTCCTGCTCACGGTCGTTGTGAATGCCATCGCCCGGATCCTCATCTGGCGGGTCGCACGCGGCCAGGCGATCGGGAGTCGCGCGCTATGAATCGCGCATTCCGCCGCCATCTCACCACCCGCGTGATGACGGGGCTGGTGATCGTGCTGTCGTTCATCGCCGTGCTCGCCCTGTTCCTGATCCTCGGTAACCTCGTGTTCAAGGGCGCTTCATCGATCGACTGGGCATTTTTCACCAAGAGTCCCGTGCCGGCCGGTCAGACCGGCGGCGGCGTCGCCAACGCCATCGTGGGTACCGTCATTGTCATCGGGATGTCTGCGCTCATTGGCGTGCCGATCGGCGTCGGTGCGGGCGTGTTTCTCGCGGAGTACGGCGGTGGGCGTCTGGGCTTCGTCGTCCGCTTCATCTCGGATGTCCTGAATGGCACGCCGTCGATCGTGGTGGGTATCGTGGCGTGGACATTCATGGTCAAGCCGCTGCACGGCTACTCGGCCCTCGCCGGCGCAGTCGCCCTGGCGATCCTCATGGTGCCGATGCTGGCACGCACCACCGAAGAAATGGTGCGCCTCGTCCCCCACTCGCTGCGCGAGGCGGCGCTGGCGTTGGGCTATCCGCGCTGGCGCACCTCCCTCAAGATCGTGGCCCGTACGGCACTCGGCGGCATCGTCACGGGATGCCTGGTGGGCATCGCGCGCGTCGCCGGTGAAACCGCGCCATTGTTGTTCACGGCTTTGGGCAACCTCAACTTCAGCGTGAACGTCTCGCAGCCGATCCAGACGCTATCGCTCCAGATTTACGTTTACGCCTCCGGGCCATTCGAGGAGTGGCACCGCCTGGCGTGGGCGTCCGCGCTCGTGCTCATGGGACTCGTCCTCGTCATTTCGCTGACCGCTCGGTGGGTAACCCGGCAACGTTATGGCAGTATCCGGTAACGCTCGACTCCGGCTCGAGACCGTGAAGCTCACGGCGCTGTTTGGCCAGCATCGTGCCGTCCGGGACGTTACGCTGCTCTTCCCGGCGCACACGGTGACCGCGATTATCGGTCCCTCGGGCTGCGGCAAGAGCACGTTGCTGCGCTGCCTCAATCGCATGCACGAGCTGACTCCGGGCGCGAGTGTCACCGGACAGGTCCTGCTCGACAACGTGAACATCTATGGCCGCGACGTCAGCCCGGTCGAGCTGCGCCGCCGGATCGGGATGGTGTTTCAGCGACCCACCCCGTTTCCCACGATGTCGATCCACGACAACGTGGCGGCAGGCCTGCGGGCCAACGGCAAACGCTCGCGTGCGCAGATCGAGGATGCGGTGAGCCGGGCCCTGCAGCACGCGGCGCTGTGGGACGAGGTGAAAGATCGGCTCCATGCGAGCGCGCTCGATCTGTCGGGCGGACAGCAGCAGCGCCTCTGCATCGCGCGCGCCGTCGCTCCGGAGCCCGAGATCCTGCTGCTCGATGAGCCGACAGCCTCGCTCGATCCCGCCGGCACGCAACGCATCGAGGAGTTGTGCCGTCAGCTCAAGGGCCTGTATACGATCGTGATCGTCACGCACAACATGCAGCAGGCCGCGCGCGTGTCGGACTACACGGCATTCATGTACCTCGGGAGCCTCATCGAAGTGGGACAGACCGACGAGATCTTCACGAAGCCGAAGCTCGAGCAGACTGAGGCCTACATCACGGGACGGTTTGGATGAGCGAGACGACGACCGCGGGCGAATGGGCCGATCGGCGGGCGGGCGGTGTACAGCCACGTCCGGCGCCTCCGGCCGCCAGCCCGTCAGGCCGTCCGATCGTCGTGGAGTCGCAGGCCTACAGTTTCTGGTACGGGCCTACCCAGGCGCTCCACGAAATCAGTTGCACGATACCCCGCAATGCCATCACGGCGCTGATCGGACCGTCGGGGTGCGGGAAGACCACGTT
>DASZNX010000240.1:0-4067 GCA_035551075.1 Gemmatimonadales bacterium
CGAAGTGCGCCACGCGTTGATGTACACCGTCTTCGATCGGTTCATTGGGCCGGCAAATCCACCGCACGACTGGAGCGCCGAGATGCGCACGCTCTATAAGGGATTGGCCGACAGCGCGGCGGCGCGGCGGCGGGCGCAGGAAGCCAAGCGCATCGCGGGTACGCACCCGACGCTCCCGCTCGATCGCTACACGGGCACGTACGCCGATAGTCTCTTCGGGAGCGCGACCGTCGGGATGAGCAATGGGCAGCTTACGATTCAGTCGGGCACCGCGAAGGGGACACTCGAGCACTGGCAGTACGTTGTGTTTCGCGTCAACTGGCCCGATCCCTTCTGGGATCCGAGTTACGTCGCGTTCGTAATTGGGCCGGACGGCTTAGTTGGGGAGCTGCGTGTCGTCGATAGTGGCCAGGTCTATCGGCGAGTGAAATAAGAGAATCCCCCTGAAAATCACAGGTGCGCACGCCATCATCTATAGCAAGGACGCCGAGGCCGACCGCGCGTTCTTGCGCGACGTTTTGAAGTTCAAGCACGTGGACGTCGGCGGCGGCTGGCTGATCTTCGCCCTGCCACCGTCGGAGGTGGCGGTGCACCCCGACGACGAGAATGGCCGGCACGAGCTCTACCTGATGACTGACGACATCCAGGAATTCGTCGCCGAGATGAAGAAGCGCAAGGTACTGTGCGGTGCCGTGCAGGATCAGGGTTGGGGACTCCTGTCGAGCATCACGCTCCCCGGCGGTGGGAAACTCAGCGTCTATCAAGCTCGTCATGCTCGGCCATGAGCATCGCGCGGGGCTATCTCAATCAATTCCGCACGCCGAGCGGATGGTTCGGGAAATTCAATCTCTGGATGATGAATCGCCGCCATTCGCGCCTGACCGATTGGGGTTTGTCGCACGTCACGATCAGCCGTGATGCCACCATTCTGGACGTCGGCTGCGGCGGCGGCCGGACCGTCGCGAAGCTGGCTTCGATCGCGACGCAGGGGAGGGTCTACGGCGTGGATGTGTCCGAAGCGAGCGTTGCGATGTCGCGGTCGCTCAACCGGCGGCTCGTCGCGCAGGGGCGCGTCGACATTCGCCAAAGCGGCGTTTCCCGGCTTCCATTCCCCGATCGCACCTTCGATCTCGTGACCGCAGTCGAGACGCATTTCTACTGGCCTGACCTGGCGAACGACGTGCGCGAAGTGCTCCGCGTGCTCGAGCCGGGCGGGACCTTCGTCGTCATCGCCGAAGCGTACAAAGGGGGGAAACACGCCCGCGCGATGGACCTCTTTGCCGAGGCGATGAAGCCGCTGGGCTACTCACATCTGGATGTCGCCGATCACCACGACCTTTTAGCGAACGCGGGCTTTGCCGATGTGGATGTGGTAGAGGACTTCGATCGCGGGTGGATCTGCGCAGTGGGAAAGCGGCCGCAACAATGATTCCCGGCGGCGACACGCTCGGCGACATCTGCCGAGCGTGTCTGCCCGCCAGCCTAGTGACAGTTCGCCAGAGCCGGCTGCTGCCCCAGGTCCAACATGATCGGACCGAACGCCACGCTCGAATCCGCCATCACAACCTTGAGCACCAACTTCTTCGAAGAGATCGCGCCGGTGAAACGCGCTGTCTGCTGCGCCGTGCCGGCGGCTCCATACAGCCCCACCATGTCGAAATGCCCGTGCTTGTCGAGCATGATCGGCTCGCGCGTACTGCCCGAGCCGCAGGATCCCGACCACGTCGTGTTCACCTGGGTCGCCGTCAGCCTGCCCTGCGTGCTCCCCCAGGAACCCATCAGGAGTATGCCGCCGGGCGCCGTCGCTGACTCACAGGCGCCCACGAATGCGGCAAACCCCGCCGCGATTCCGAGCACAACGCCAAACGCTCCCACTTTCGTCATAGACGTACTCCTCCTCTGCTAACGGAGGAGCGCAGGAAACGTGCCTTTTGAGAATGAAGCCGAAGCTGTACTGGCTAGTGGCTCGATGCCGCCCAATGGGGCACCGCGGCCCACTTCTCGGCGACAAAGAAGTCTGCCGGGAGGTCGACGTTGCCGCGCCAGTCGCTGTACTGCTCCTTTTGGATGACCTGGCCGTTGCGAATGAATTCGACCAGCACGGCAAGCCAGCCGCCGGACACCTGCCGGTAATCCTTGAGCCGAATGTCGGTGACCTGCTCCGGGGCAGCAGGATTGAGCGGCAGGACCATCCGCACCAAAACCAGCCGCTCCTGATCGATCCAGAACTGCGGCGAGGTCGTGTCGGTGATGAACGCAGTGCCTACGACATACGCTGGGCGATTTTCGTACGTCGCCGTGCGGATTTTGGTGAGGTCGAACTTGAACGGCTGAAGCTGCCGCACGGTCGTCTCGAGCGGCTGGGTGTACACGCCTTCGATGAGAGGCAGGAACGGATTGCCTGAGGCAGCCGTGCGCGCGACTTTGCCGGCACGCACGAGGTAGACCGAGTCCGCGGTGTAGATCACGCCGTTGCCGGCTTTGGGATCGCCGAAATCGATGCGCAGCCGGTCGGGCGCGCGCAGCGCCTCATACCAGGTCGTCGTGTCGGTCACGCCGTCGGGGTGCGTCTGAATGGTCTGCTGCACGAACGTGACCGTCTTGAACCATCGGCCGTTGTAGGCGTCGCGCATCTGGTTGAGCAGCGCAGTCCCGTCCTTGGGAGGAGCCGGCGTCGCGGCCTGCATGAACGCGAGCAGAGCGATTACTTGGGTTGCCAATGTCCCTCCTCGGGGCAGCTGCGTGCGACTCCGGCACTCCACGTCATCGACTCTATTTTGGCTGCCAGCGACCTTCTTTCAAGACCTGCTCCACAATGTCCTGCGCCGTGCGGCCGGCTGCTTCCGCCGCGAAGTTGATCACGATGCGGTGAGTGAGCACCGTGGCCGCGACCGCGCGCAGGTCGTCCTCATCCGCCATCGGCCGGCCGTCGAGCGCCGCGCGCGCCTTGGCGCCGAGCACGAGGTACTGCGAGGCGCGGGGTCCCGCACCCCAGGAGATGTATTCCTTGATGAAGGGCGGGGCCGACTCCTCCACCGGGCGGGTCAGCCGCACCAGCGTCACCGCCGCCTTCACCAAGGCCTGCGACACCGGAATGCGCCGCACCAGATGCTGCATGCTGAGCACATCCTCCGCGGTCAGCACCGGTCGCACGTCAGCCGATGCGTCTCCGGTCGTCGCGGCGACGATCTGCTCTTCCTCGTTCTGCGAGGGATAATTGACCCGCAGCTCGAACATGAAGCGGTCGAGCTGGGCCTCGGGCAGCGGATATGTCCCTTCTTGCTCGATCGGATTCTGCGTCGCGAGGACGAAAAATGGAGAAGGCAGCGTGTGTGTTTGACCGCCTGCCGTGACTTGATGCTCTTGCATCGCCTGGAGCAGCGCCGCTTGGGTCTTGGGCGGTGTGCGGTTCACCTCGTCCGCGAGCACGATGTTGGCGAAGACCGGCCCGCGCACGAACCGGAACGCGCGCTTGCCGCTCGCGAGATCTTCTTCGATGATCTCGGTCCCCGTGATGTCGGAGGGCATGAGGTCGGGGGTGAATTGAATGCGCGTGAAGCCAAGGTCGAGCGTTTCGGCGAGCGTCTGGATCATCAGTGTCTTGGCGAGGCCCGGCACGCCGACGAGCAGGGCGTGACCGCCCGAGAAGATCGCCGTGAGAATGCCGTCCAACACGTCCCGCTGTCCGACGATCCGCTGGGCGACCTGGCCGAGCAGATCAGTGCGCGCGGCGGCGAGCCGTTCGAGCAGCTCGACGTCTCCTGAAGGAGCGGGCGAGGAGGAGCGCGGCGTGGAAGTCATGACGCGAAGGTAATCATACTCTACCCGTAGGCGCCACATAGTGTTGCGATGTTAGCGCTTTGCTTGCGAAAAATTTCACAAGCGTCTAGGTTTCGCGGCGCAACATGACTCCCGCGCGAAAAGACGACGGCTTCGGACAGGGCTACGACTATTTCGCGATGGCGCTGACGTTCACCATCGCCATCCTGGTGTTCGGCGCGGGCGGGTGGTTTCTTGACGGCTTGCTGCACACGCGGCCGCTCCTGGCGATACTCGGCGCCTTTGTC
>DASZNX010000241.1:0-17336 GCA_035551075.1 Gemmatimonadales bacterium
GTGCTGGTTGCCATACGGGCCAGCACACGCCGTACGTGGAGCAATGGAAGGAGTCGGCCCACGGCTCGGGTCCAGGCTTCGCCAATGCCGGCACCAATCCGAACTGTATGCCGTGCCATGAAGGCCGTACGGCGATGACCATAAAGTTTGGAGTGCATACCAAGTACGTGGAGCAAGGCAGCGCGACGCCAGAGCGGATCAACTGCATCACCTGCCACGCCCCGCACGGCTCACCCTACGAGTCGCAGCTGCGCGCGCCACTGTCGACGCCGACGCGCGACCAGCTGTGCGTTACCTGTCACTCCCGGAGCGGCTCGCCGCCCTGGTCGGTCGCGTCGGGGACCGGAAGCTCGCGCGGACCACACGGCGCGCAGGGGTTGCTCGTGCTCGGCGATAACGTAGGCTGGATTCCGCCTAACTTCGCGTACGACACCAGTCAGATGGCCAGCAGTCACGGCACGGCGGCGAATCCGAGGTTGTGCGCCACCTGTCACGTCGTGCGCCAGACGATCACCGACACTGTGGGCGGGGGAGGCACGTTCTATAGCGTCGGCCATACCTTCGAAGCGATCCCTTGCACGAATTCGACTTTGACGAAACTCCCGATCCCGTGCGCCGACGCCGTGCCGCCGGATACAGTGCACGACTTTACTGCGTGCTCGTCCAGCACCTGTCATATCGGTGGCCCACAGGTCGCGCGGCTCGCGTATCAGACGCTCAAGGGCGAGCTCAACGGTTATCTCGATCAGATCTGGACGGATCAGAACGGGAACGGGATCATCGACTCCTTCCCCACCGACGGTGGCTTGATGGCGAAGATCATCACGCCGGCGCTGCGTCCGGGCGCGACCCCGGCTGACTCCGCACCGCTCAACTTCAAGACCGATGTGACGACGGTGGCCAAAGGCACCCTGTGGAACGCGGCCCTGGCGGCCACGGAGGATCGGCCTGTCTTCTTGAGCGGAAAGTCGCTGGGCAACACGTTCTCGAGCCACGCGTCCGCGGGGAACGGCGTGCACAATCCATTCCTGCTGAAAGCGCTGTTGACTTCGTCGATCGCCGCTACCAAGGCTGAGTATGGTCTCCCCAGCCCGCCGGTCGTCGAGCGCCATCTAACGCTTCCGCCGGGAGTACACCTACGGGGAACGCACCGATAGGCGAATGCTGATCCTGCAGCAAACCGCGGTCGGCCCGCCGCCCTTACCGGGCGGCGTGGCCGCCGTGCTGCGCTTCTTCTTCAACCTTCCGCAGTGGTTCCAGATCGGCGGGTTCTTCGTCGGTCTCGCCGTGGCCGCGTGGCTGGTCGTGTACCTGTGGCGGCGGCGCGCGCCGATCAAGACGTGGATCGTGACGCGCCAGCGCGGCGTCAAGATCGCGCTCGTCGCGGGGCTCGCGGTAATCGTGCTGAGCGCGGCGGGCTTCAGCGCCGTGAGCTGGAACTACATGCAGCACGACAATGGCTTCTGCACCGGCTGCCACATCATGAAGGGCCCGTTCCAGCGCTTTACCGGATCAAAGCACGATTCGCTGAGCTGCCACAATTGCCATCAGCAGTCGATCTTCGCGAGCGCGCGGCAGCTGTACCTCTGGGTCGCCGATCGCCCGGAGAAGATCAGCATGCACTCGAAGGTGCCGACGAGCGTCTGCGCGGGCTGCCACGTCCAGGGCAACAAGGAAAAGGAGAAGTGGAAGCGCATCGCCACGACCGCCGGCCATCGCGTGCACCTCGAATCCGACTCGAGCGCGCTGCGCGATATCCAATGCACCACGTGTCACGGCCTCGAGGTACATCGTTTTGTGCCGGTGGACTCGACCTGCGCTCAATCCGGCTGTCACGCGAACATCAAGATCCGGCTCGGCAAGATGGCGCAGCAGACCGACTTTCATTGTATCGCGTGCCATCAATTCACCGCCGATGTCCCGCTGCTCGCCACGCGCGATTCAGCGGCGGGCACGCTGCGCCCCGGTGCGCACGAGTGCCTCAGCTGCCATCAGATGCGGGCGATCGTCGCGACGTTCGACCCCGCGCGGGATCCTCACAACCAGAAATGCGGTCTCTGTCATAACCCGCACGAGCAGACACGACCCGCCGATGCGCTGAAGAGCTGCGCGTCCGCCGGCTGTCACGCCGATTGGCGCGCCGAGCCGTTCCACGTCGGAGCAACGCACAAGCGCGTCGCGGAGCAGTGCACGCTCTGTCACAATCCGCATGGTGCCAAGGTCGATGCGAGCGACTGCACGGGATGCCATGCCGCGGTGAAGTCGCGCAGCGGTGGACGCATCCACCCGCCACAAGCGTACGACACGACGCGGGTCCAGCGGACGTCGTGGGTCGATCCTCGGGAGCCCGATATGAAGGGGAAAGGAGATGCGCACCCTCCCCGTGCCGCGCCCGTCGTTGCCGCCTCGCCCACTGCCGCGTCTGCCACCCATTTTTTTGCTGATTCATTCCCCCACGCCCCGCACAAGCACCTCGCTTGCATCACTTGTCACACGACGACACATCCAACACAGAAGCTCACGTTCACACCGCCGCGTGGCTGCCTGGCGTGCCATCACGAGAACGCGGCGGCCAGTAAATGTGAGACCTGCCATCGCGTCGACGAGATCAGCCCCGCGCGGCAGGAGGTGGTGACCGTTGGCGTCAAGGATCGTCCCGCGCGTTCGCGGCAAGTCGCGTTTCAGCATCAAGCCCATGCAGACCTGGCGTGCGTGAAGTGCCATACCACCGCGGTCACGCTCGATCCCGATTCGACGGTCCTCCAGTGCAAGACCTGTCACGAGCAACACCATGCCGCAGCGAGAAACTGCGCGGGCTGCCATACCGGCTTCGATCCAGCGAAGTCGCATGCGCAGCCGGTCGATGCGCATGCCGGGTGCGACGCGTGTCATAAGACCGAAACGATTGCGCGGCTCGTGCCCGATCGCGGGCTCTGCCTCACATGTCACGCGGCGCAGCGCGACCACTACGGCACTCGCGAATGCACCGTCTGTCATCTGCAGTCGACGCCTGACGCATACCGCGAGCACCTGCGGAAGGTGAGCGCGTCGTGATGGCGCGGGGGATCGGTGAGGTCGGAAGTGTCGGTCTGGCACTGCTCTTAACAGCCGTTCCCGCCGGGCTCGACGCGCAAGGATACCGCGTGCGCTTGGACACGCGCTTCCAGAGCGTCGAGTACCGGGGCGTGCAGCTCGACAGCATCCTCGCGACGGCCACGGTGGCCGGCCCCAATGGCGGTCCGGAAACGCCGGACGGATACGCGGTGAACTGCCAGCCCGGTGACGCCTACTGCACGTTTTTCCGTGAGGGGCCGCGCCGCGTCGGCGCGCCGCTCGTCGCGACGGCCGATGCGACCGCCTGGGGATTTGGTGTTCGTGGCCTGAGCGCGCATGCCACGGCGCGGCTCGGCTACGACTTGAGCAGCGATAATGCCTGGGTCGGCGTGGATCCGGCGCTTCAGCTCGTCGTCGGGTACGTCGAGTACGCCGCGCCGCGATTCACCGCGCGAGCCGGACGCCAGCTGCTTGCCTCGCGACTCGGCTCGACCGGTTTCGACGGCGGCAGTCTGACATGGCGCCTGCCGAGACAGGGAATCGATCTTTCCGGCTTCCTGGGCTGGGGTCTCGCCCGCGGGGTCGCCCTTCCGGTCACCAGTCCGGCCCTCAATCCCCTCGATGAGTTTCAGCCCGAGCAGCGGCAGATCGTGGCGGGTCTCGAGGGAGGATGGAGCACGAGGATCGGCGACGTCCGGTTGTTCTACCAGCGCGAGGTCGATCCCCACATCGACAAGTTCGTGTCCGAACGAGTGGCGATCTCCGGATCGGTTCGACCGGCGGCCGGCTGGGCCGTTTCTGGCGGCGCGGATTACGACATGGCGTTTGGATGGTGGGGCAGCGCCGATCTGTCCGTCGCTTACTCGACGCGCGGCGTCGCGGCCACGCTCGAAGCCCGCCGCTATCGCCCGCATTTTGATCTGTGGACGATTTGGGGCGCATTCAGTCCCGTCCCATATCACTCGCTCCGCGGCAACGTGACGTGGCGACCGTCACGTCCGATCCAGCTTCATGCCCGCGGCGAAGTTTATCGCTTCGACCCGGCCGACGTCTCAGCGCCGCTCGTCCCGTACGAGACCGATGGATATCGCAGCGAGCTGGGCGCGACGATCGAGCCGGCCAAGGGCGTCACGCTTGACGCCGGGCTCACGCGCGAGTTCGGCCCCGGCGCGGCATCCGCGGGGACGGGAGGCAGCGTCACGTATTCGCCGACGCGAAGCGCGCACGTGACGCTGTACGGCTCGTCGCTCGATCGTCCGCTCGAGTTTCGCTACAGCGAGTCCGCCCTTCGGATGCTGGGCTTCGACGGTGCGGCGGACGTCAATGATCGGGTCCGACTCTCGCTCGGCGCGATCCGCTACGCCGAGGAGCGGCGCCGGCCTGACGCGGCGGCGTTCGATTGGACGCAATGGCGCATCACCGCGGGCGTGGTGGTGCTATTCGCCCACGGCGGCGATCTGGAAAACCTGCCTCCCGCCATCCGCCGCATGCCCGGCGGCAGGAACGCTCGATGATCGCCGCGTTGCTGGCTGTGAGTCTGGTGCAGACACCGGCCGAGTCAGGGTCGGCGTTCGATCATCCCAAGCACGCCAAGCTGTTTCCGACGTGCACGTCCTGTCACAGCGGCGCTGCGCCGGCAGGAGCACGCGCATCACTCTGGCCAGATCCGGCGAGTTGCGCGAGCTGCCATGACGGAACAATTCAGCCCAAGGTGTCCTGGCGCGCTCCGACGGCACCTCGCCGCAGCAATCTCAAGTTCGATCACCAGGCCCACGCACGGGCAGCGAAAGAGAAATCGCCGGATTGCGCAGCTTGCCATACGGAAAGCGGTGCGCCGCGGATGGCGGTGCGCCCACCGGTCGTGAGCCGGTGCCTCGACTGTCACGGCATTAATACGGCGCACCTCGCGGCTCCTGACACCGCGTGCGCGACCTGTCACCTTTCACTCGCTCAGGCGGTCACTCTCACACGAGAGAATGTTGCCCACTTCCCCGCGCCACCATCGCACGCCGATCCCCGCTGGCCGGGAGGGGAAGGACATGGCGTTGTGGCGCGGAGTGCGCTGGCAACGAATTGCGCGACGTGCCACGCACGCGAGTTCTGCTATCAATGCCACGCCGGTGGAGCGCCACCGGCGGCGATTGCCCTGCTCGCGTCAGACCCGCGATCGCTCGCGCTCAGCGCGCATCGCGCACCAGCTTCGCATGGGGCAAATTTCGCGGATCGGCACGGCGGGCTCGCGTCAGCCAGTACGGCACGCTGCGCGAGCTGTCACATCCGTGGCGACTGCCTGGAGTGTCACCGGCCGACGGCGGCCGCCGGGCCGGGATACCATGCGGCCGGCTTCCTCGCGCGTCATCCGGCGGCTGCATACGCGCGCGAGACGTCGTGCATGGATTGCCATAGCGAGCGCAGCTTCTGCGCCGCGTGCCACGAGCAAGCCGGATTGACGGCGAGCCGCGGTTTACGAACGGGGTATCACGACGTCAACCAATTCTTCGTGTCCGGGCACGGGGGGGCGGCGCGGCAGAGCCTGGAATCGTGCGTCAGTTGTCACGCGCAACGCGACTGCCTGCCGTGTCACTCGGCGCAAGGGGGCCGACGGTTCAATCCCCATGGTCCCGGATTCGACGCGGAGCGGCTGAAGCGCAAGAATTACTCGATGTGCACCGTGTGTCACGGTACCGCGGTGCCATAACCGTGAACGCATCTAACATGGAGACCGTATGAAAGCGCTGGGATTCATCACGATCTGTTTGTGCTGCGTCGCCGCGCCCCTCGCGGCTCAGGATACCTCGCACGCGCGACATCCGGGCATGCACCCGGGGATGAAGGGCCGCGGCGGGATGGGCGGGGGCGACGAAATGATGTCGATGATGCGCGAGATGATGGCCCCGCTGATGGGCATCATCGCGTACACCCCGGAGCATTTGTTGGCCCGCAAGGATTCCCTCAAGCTCACCAGCGATCAAGTCAGCAAGCTCACCGCCATTCAGACGTCGGCCAAAGCAGCGCACGACGCGGGCGCCGCTGATTTCAAGACCCACATCGGCGTGGTCTCGCAATCGTTCCAGGCAGCGGCCCCGGACACCGCCGCCATGCGGCCCCACTTCGATGAGGCTCACGCGGCGATGGGCAAGGCACATTGGGCGATGATCGTCGCCGCATCGCAGTCGCGCGCCGTGCTCACCGATGCGCAGCGCCAGAAAGTCGACGCCTGGGTCGCCGCCATGCAGCAGCGGATGCAGGAAGGTCGCACAATGTAGCGCCCAAGTCTCACGATTGATTCACGGTCGCTTCACCACGCGACCGCTATAGTTGACGCGGTCACCAGGCGGTGACCAATGCGGGACGAAGCAAGTCGCCGGCCGCATGTTCACCGGAGCAGGACCCGGTACACGAACGCGACATCCGACGACCTCCAGCCCCCGATCGCGGCGGCACGACCGGGGGCTGATTCTTTCATGCGCACTTCAGCGGGGATTCACTCGTCCGGGAATACCTTCCTTGCGGCGTTGAGAGAGACCCTTCCTGCAAGGAGGAACCATATGTTCGCCGTGACTCGCAAAATCCCTCGCGATCCCTGGTTCGAGTTGCTGTACAATCTCGAGCGTCGCATGGGCCGCGTGTTCAATGAGCCGTTTGCCGGTTTTGAGTGGCCGGTGGGCGACTTCACGACCGGCGCCTGGACGCCAGTCGTCGACATTTTCGAAGAGACCGAGTATCTGCGGATCGTGGCCGAGGTCCCCGGTGTGAAGCCCGAGAACGTGAAGATCCTCGTCGAAGGGAACCTCCTGACGATCCAGGGCACCAAGGAGCAGGTGCCGGAGACCAAGACGGAGAAGGTCCATCGTTTTGAGCGGACTTATGGCGCGTTTGAGCGGACGTTCACGCTTCCCGCGACGGTGGATGCCGAGCACATCAAGGCTAGCTACGAAATGGGGTTGCTGACGCTCACGCTGCCCAAGATCGAGAAGGCCAAACCCCGCCAGATCGCCGTCGAAATTACGCCGGAGAAGAAGCTGAAAGCCTGACGCCGTGGCGTCGTCGAGCAGAGCAGTGCTACGCGCCCCCGGTCCACAGCGGATCGGGGGCGCCTCGGTTCTATTGTGTCATGCTGAGCGAATTAGCTCGTGCGGGCTTCCGAAGACTGGCAGGTGTTGATGCGCAGCAGTGTATAAAGCGGGCACACCCGAAAGAGCGCCGTGCCGATGAAAACGATGCCGACAAAGCCAATGCCGAGCGCGACGAGCGGATGCTCGGGGATCGCGGCGGAGGTCAGGAGCAACAGCCCCGCCGCAAAACTGCGAATACCCGCGTCACGCCAGCCTACATTTCTTGTGCTCATGTATACCGCTCGCGTCAACAAGGTAGGCGCAATGTGGGGTGCACGGCGTGAACCACGGCTCAACCGTTAGTGAAAGCCCCTTCATCGAAGCGCACCGCGGGCGAAGGCGACCGGGGCGGGCGCGGAAGGCCGGCGCGGTGCGCATCGGGATCAGCGGCTACAACTATCCACGCTGGCGGGGTCCGTTTTACCCGCGGGACCTTGCGGCCCGGCACTGGCTCGAGTACGCAAGCCGGCAGTTCAATTCGATCGAGCTGAACGGCACATTTTACAGCCTGAAATCGCCAGCGGTGTTTCGTCGCTGGGCGCAGGAGACGCCGAATTCCGGATTCGTATTCGCCGTGAAGGGCAGCCGGTTCATCACTCATAACCTCAAGCTCACGCGGCCTGTACCCCCGCTCGCCAACTTCTACGCGAGTGGAATCCTGGCGCTCGGTCGCAAGACGGGCCCATTTCTCTGGCAGCTTCCGCCGAACCTGCGATTCAGCGCCGCGCGGGTGGAGGCCTTTCTCGAGTCCTTGCCGCGCAGCTCGGCGGACGCCGCCCGGCTCGCCCGCCGGCACGACCACCGAGTCAAGCGAGGGGCATTGCTCAAGGCCTCCGCTCGCGTCCGCTACCGTCATGCCTTTGAGGTGCGGCACCCGTCGTTCTTTACGCCAGAGTTTTACGAGCTCCTGCGCCGGTTCAACGTTGCCCTCGTAATCGCGGACACCGCCGGCAAATTTCCGAGCGTAGAAGAGCTGACCGCCGATTTCGTCTATGTCCGCCTGCATGGCTCTACCGCACTCTATGCGAGCGATTATTCGGCTGCGGAGCTCGATCAGTGGGCGGAGCGAATCCGACGTTGGAGAACGCAGGATCGCGATGTGTACGTCTATTTCGATAACGACGCGCTGGCGCATGCGCCCCACAATGCCAGGGCGCTCGCAGAGCGCGTGCACGCGGGTATGAATGATCATGACTGAGACGCGTACGGCGACGGTGGCGTGCCCCTTCTGCAGCACGCTGAACCGTGTAGACCTCACGAAGCTCGCGAAAGGGCCGAAGTGCGGAGAATGCGGGCGGCCAATCCTGCTCGATCGGCCGATCGCGGTAACCGACGCGACATTCGAGCGCGTGACAAGCGATACGACGGTTCCGGTGGTCGTGGACTTTTATGCGGATTGGTGCGGGCCCTGCAAGATGATGGCCCCATTGCTCGACGATGTGGCGCGCCGCCGTCAAGGCGAGTTACTCGTCGTGAAGCTCGACACGGATCGGAATCCGGCAACGGGGCCGCGCTTCGGGGTTCGCGGGATTCCCACGCTCATCGTATTTCGCAACGGCAAAGAAGTCGCCCGGCGCGTTGGCGCCGTGCCTCCCGCCGAGCTGGACGCGTTTTTGAACGGCGCCTAGCGCGTTGCTCCGCCAGCGAGCTGGCGCAGCACGTATTCCAAAATCCCGCCGTGCTTGTAGTACTGCAATTCCTGCGGCGTATCGATGCGCACGAGAACCTTGAATCCCGTCACCTTGCCGTCATCCGCCCGCGCGGTGACGGTGAGCTCCTTCGGCATCTCCGCTAGACCGAGGATGTCGTAACGCTCTTTGCCCGTGAGTCCGAGCACCGTGGCGCTCTGACCCGGCGCAAATTGGAGCGGGAGAATCCCCATGCCCACGAGATTCGAGCGATGAATCCGCTCGAAGCTCTCGGCGATCACGGCGCGTACGCCGAGCAGCCGCGGACCCTTGGCGGCCCAGTCACGCGAAGAGCCAGAGCCATACTCTTTGCCCGCGAGAACGATCAGTGGGGTCCCTTCGGCCGCGTATTTGAGCGAGGCGTCGTAGATCGTCATCGCTTCACCGTCGGGCAGGTGGACGGTGAACGGCCCTTCGGTACCGGGGGCAAGCAGGTTCTTCAATCGCACATTCGCGAACGTGCCTCGTACCATGACCTCGTGATTGCCTCGGCGCGCCCCGTATGAATTGAAGTCGAGCGGCTGGACGCCGTGACTGACCAGATACTGCCCCGCCGGACTGGTCTTGCGGATCGATCCCGCGGGCGAGATGTGGTCGGTCGTGATGCTGTCGGCGAGCAAGCATAGGACCCGCGCGCCGCGAATGTCGCGCACCGGCCCGGGCTGTGCCGGCATGCCGTCGAAATACGGGGCCTGCCGGATGTAGGTCGATTTCGGCTCCCACGCGAAGCGATCGCCTTCGGGCACCGGGAGTCCGCGCCAGCGCTCGTCGCCCTCGAAGACTTGCGCGTAGCTCTTGCGAAACATCGTGGACTTGATCGACCGCTCGATCACGTCGGCGACTTCTTTGCTGGAAGGCCAGATATCGCGCAGGAATACCGGCCCCTTCGTTCCGACGCCGAGCGGTTCCTTGTGGAAGTCGATGTCGATCCGTCCCGCGAGCGCGTATGCGACCACGAGCGGGGGAGAGGCGAGATAGTTCGCGCGCACTTCCTGCTGAATCCTGCCCTCGAAGTTGCGGTTACCCGAGAGCACCGAACACACGACCAGGTCGCACTCGGCGACCGCATTCGAGACGACTTCGGGAAGCGGTCCGGAATTGCCGATGCAGGTCGTACAGCCGTACCCCACCAGATGAAAGCGGAGCACCTCGAGCGGCTTCATCAAGCCGGCCTGCTCCAGATAGTCAGTCACGACTTTGGATCCGGGAGCGAGACTCGTTTTCACCCAGGGCTTGCTGCGCAATCCAAGCTCGACCGCCTTCTTCGCCATGAGCCCGGCGGCGACCATGACCGATGGGTTCGACGTGTTGGTGCAGCTGGTGATTGCCGCGATGACCACGGATCCGTGTGACAACACGTGGTCGATGTCGTCGATCTTGATGTTCGCGTGCGAGGGACGGGGTGGGGTGAGTCCAGCCTGCCCGCCTTCCCCTTCCCAGCGGCCGACCGGCGTCGCGCCCGCAGACGCTGCCGCCGCGACCGGCGGAGCGACCGGCTTGATGAGACTCGGCAGCGCTTCAGCGAATTTGCGCGGCACTTCGCGCAGACCCACCCGGTCCTGCGGCCGTCTTGGGCCGGCCATGCTGGGCTCTACCGTCGCCAGATTCAGCTCGAGCGTGTCGGTATAGACCGGCTCTGCGGCATCCGGCGTGTGGAAGAGTCCCTGTTCCTTCATATAGGCTTCGACCAGCTCCACCTGTTCGCGGGGCCGGCCGGTGAACTCGAGATAGCGCAGGGTTTCCTGATCGACGGGGAAAACGCCGATCGTCGCACCGTACTCCGGCGCCATGTTGCCGATCGTCGCGCGGTCGGCGAGCGGCAGCGTGGACACTCCCGGGCCGAAGAACTCCACGAACTTTCCCACTACACCCTTGGCACGCAGCATCTGGGTGATCGTGAGCACGAGGTCGGTCGCCGTGGCGCCTTCGCTGAGACGACCGCTGAGCCGGAAACCGATCACCTGCGGGATCAGCATCGAGACCGGCTGGCCGAGCATCGCGGCTTCGGCCTCGATGCCTCCCACGCCCCATCCGACCACGCCAAGTCCATTGATCATCGTGGTATGCGAATCCGTACCAACCAGCGTGTCTGGATAGGCCTGGGGCAGCGTATCGTGCCGTCGTGCAGACGTGCCGTCGTGTGTTGTAAAGACCACCCGCGCCAGGTACTCCAAGTTCACCTGGTGGACGATACCGGTATCCGGCGGCACGACCTTGAAGCCCGAAAACGCTTTCTGCGCCCACCGGAGAAGCGCGTAGCGCTCGCGATTGCGCTGGAACTCGAGATCGGCGTTGACCTGAAAAGCCCGCGGTGTTCCAAACTCATCCACGATGACGGAATGGTCGATGACGAGCTCGGCGGGGAGCAGCGGGTTCACCCGCTTGGGATCGCCGCCCATCTGCACGATGGCGTCGCGCATGGCCGCGAGGTCCACGACGGCGGGAACTCCCGTGAAGTCCTGGAGCAGCACGCGTGCCGGCATGAACGCGATTTCTTCATCCGGCAGCTTCAGCGGCTCCCAGTGCGCCAGTTTCTCGACGTCTTCCGGCCGGACTACCCGGCCATCTTCGCGGCGCAGCAGGTTTTCGAGGAGGATTTTCAGCGAATAGGGAAGGCGGGCCACTGGAAGGCCGCGACGCTCGAGCGCCTCGAGGCGAAAGATCTCGTAGCTCGAGCCTGCGGCCTTCAGTGTGGACTTGCTGCCGAAGCTGTTTGCGCTCATGGCGGCAAAACCTTCACGGCGACCACGAAGTACTCCGTCTCCCCAAAGCAGGTAGTGGGAACACCCATGTGCTGCTGGTACGTCAGTGCAACCCGTTTGCCCAGCGAAGAGTTGATGTGTTGCGCGACGTTATCGTCTCTTACCGTAAAGTAGAACTTCTCCGGATTTGTGCCCGGCATCGATACCATGGCGAGCTCGCCTTCCCACGTCTTACACAGCCACCCCTTCTTGGAGAATTTCTGCACAAACCCGGCCCGCTCGCCTTCCGAGTAGGTCCACTGAAGCGCGGACCACGTGTAGAGCGCAAAGACCAGGATCGGGGTCAGTAGGATGCCCGCAATGATGAGCTTGCGCTTCCGCGTGAGCTGAAAGTTGAAATTCACGAAGCAGAATCTACCTCGTACGTTTCGGTGCGATAAGGCGTAAAGCCGCGCGCGACGTAATTCGGCAACGCGTTGGGGTGGTCGAGCGTGCAGGTGTGCAGCCACACCCGCTTGGGCCCAAGCGCCCACGCGTCGCGCACGGCCCTCGACAGCAGGTGCTTCCCAAATCCGCGACCGAATTCGGACGCCACGATCCCGAAGTACGCGATTTCGACCGAATCGTCGTCCGCCACGCGCCGCAGCTCATACCAGCCGGCGAGATCCGCGTGCTTGTTGCCTGTCGACCGGGTGGCGACGAACAACTGGATGGCGGGATCGGAGAGATGCTTCGTGATTTCTTCGTCAGTCCAATCCCAGCGATCGCGCCAGTGGAATGCCTCCCCCACGGCCCGATAGCACTGCCGGTACAGGTCGGGAAGCGGTCGTTTGGCGCGCGCGATCGAGATATCGGGAAAATCCCCGAACGCCGCCTGGAATTGGGCGCGATCCCTGAGCTCGAGGTATGTTCGCGTAACTTCCATGGCGAATCTTAGCCCCTATTATTCAGCATGACCTTCAATCGTATGGGCACCGTGCCCCTGCCGCTGGCGCTCCATCTCGCAACACATACGGTGATCGGCTTGTTCTGCGCTTTTGCGGGCGGCCTCAATCTCATCGACCCCACAAAGATCATTCCGAACGCGGTCATCTTCCTCGGCCTTACCGCGTTCAGCTGGGGCTACGTATTCGGCATCCTCATGGCGCGCAAAGAGGTGCTGGCGCTCGGCATGGTCGCCAGCATCGGCTACGTCGCGGCCGGCATCTGGCAACTCGGCCCCCACTGGGCCCTCGGAGCGCTGCTGCTCGCGATCGGCATTTATGGGCTGGCCACTCTGGCCCTGTATCGCCGGACGATCCTGGAGGCGTAGGAGGGAACCGGAAGTTGTTGTCATGGCATGAGCGTACAGCTGACCTTGGCGGATGGGACTCTTCCCAACGATCCGCCGCGTTTCCCAACAGAAACATCGCCCGACTCCGATCTGCTTGACGCATACTCGACTGCCGTAACAGGCGTCGTCGAGCGCGTGGCGCCGGCGGTGGTCAGCGTCGAAGTCCATCACCGGCGCCCGATTCGCGGAGGCGCGCAGCGCGAAGCACAGGGCCATGGATCCGGCTTCGTCTTCACGCCCGACGGGTTCATTCTCACGAACAGTCATGTCGCCCACGGTGCGACCAAGACGGACGTGGCATTTCCCGACGGCCGCCGGCTGCGCGCCATGTTGGTCGGCGACGATCCTGAAACCGATCTCGCAGTGCTGCGCGTCGATGCCTCCGTCCCGGTCACTGCGCCGCTGGGTGATTCCGCGGCGCTGCGCGTCGGCCAGCTCGTTATTGCAATCGGCAACCCCCTGGGGTTTCAGAGTACCGTCACTGCCGGCGTCGTCTCCGCGTTGGGCCGCTCGTTCCGCTCCGTGTCGGGACGCTTGATCGACAACGTTATCCAGACGGATGCGGCGCTCAATCCAGGGAACTCAGGTGGCCCCCTCCTCGATTCACGCGGCCAGGTGGTTGGCGTGAACACCGCGGTCATTCTTCCCGCGCAGGGCATCTGCTTCGCCGTCGCCGTGAATACGGTAAAGCTCGTCGTCGGGCAGCTCATCGCCTACGGGCACGTGCGCCGCGCTCGCATCGGGGTCGGCGGACAAAATGTGGCTCTGCCGCGGCTCGCAGTTCGCGCACACCGCCTGCTGCAGCCGAGCGGAGTGCTGATCACTACGGTCGAAGCGGGGAGTCCAGCCGCGCGCGCGGGAGTGCAACCGGGTGATATCATCGTGGCGTTCGATGGGCAGCCGGTGCACGGAATCGACGATCTGCATCGCTTGCTGACCGGGGATCGCATCGATGCCGCCACGACCGTGGCGCTGGTGCGCAAGGCGGAACGGATGGAACTGTCCATTACCGCAACGGAGACTACGCAACCGCAGCCGTGACAACGTTGTGACGCTTTGCTGTTGACCAGCCCGGCCTCTCGTTACTACCTTCGTGCCATGATGATCAACGCCTGTCACACGAAGATGCTCCACACCGACAATTCTCTCGGTGAGGGGGAGGCGGGCGCTAGCTGAAGCGATGCAAGCTGTGACAACGCACCGAGCGGCCCGCCCCACACTGGAGCGGGCCTTTTTTCGTGCGTAGCCGTCAACGAAGGGAGCCGGGATGAAGAGGCATTACCTGCTGGCCAGCGATTTCGATCAGACCTTGAGCTTCAACGACTCCGGCATCGTCTTGAGTGAGATGCTGGGCATTGCGGGTTTTGGTGACCGTGTCGCGTCGCTCTCACAGCGGAACCTCGTCCAACAGGGCGCCGAGCTGGCCTACTTGCTCGCGCATGATCCGGATTTTCGCCGCGTCACCCGGAACGACCTGCTCGATGTCGGTCGCCGCGTCCGTCTCAAACGGAACGTCGAGCTGCTGGCGAGGATGCTTGGCCAGGGTATCGATGGCCATCGCTTCGATTTCTACGTGATTTCTGCCGCGCCCCAGGAGGTCGTCTTATCCGCGCTGGAAGGCCTCGTCCCGGCGGATCATGTGGTGGGCACGCAATTTCAGTTTGATCCGCAAAGCGGCCAAATCGGCTCGCTCGTGCGCGCGGCTGCAGGGTTCGGGAAAGTGGCGGCCGTCGAGGAGATTCGCACGCGTAATGCGGTGCCGCGCGACCAGGTTGTCTACGTCGGCGATGGGCAGTCCGACATTCCCGTCATGCTGCACGTGAATCGCGGCGAAGGCTTCACGATCGCCGCCTCCGAGGCGCGCGAGGTTGCGCAGATCGCCAAACGCACCGTCATCAGCGACGACGCCCTCTCGGTGCTCGTGCCGATCCTGGAAGAGATTGCAGGGTTCGGCCCCGCGCAGATACGTGCGCTCTTCGAGGATCAGGGCCTGGTCATTCAGGAATGGGACCGTGTGCGCACCGATTGGCTGACGATTCGCGACGGCGCGAGCGATGGTGTGGTGCGGCTGGACCTCGCGACCGGCACGTAAGGGCTGGGGCTGGGGGCTGGGGGCTGGGGGCTGAGAAGCAGGAAGAGGCAGCAGGGGCAAGCCGCAAGATTGCCGGGGCGAGGATCGGCGTACTATTTTGAATCGGCTCATGACCTCGCCCTGGCTGGCGTCGTTCATCGCCCTGACGGTCGTGGCGACCGCGCTACCCGCGCAGCAACCGGATAGCGCTCCGCATCCGCCGGCCCCGGCCCCGCCCCCGTCCCCCCAGCCCCCCCCGCCGCCGCCCAAGCCACGGCCTCCGAAAAGCAGCAGCAGCCTGATCACGACTGAGGACATCGAGCGCGTACGCTCGTCCGCGGCGAATGGCTATGAGATCGTGCAGTTGCTGCGGCCGCAGTGGCTGAGGACGCCGAGGAACATGCTGAATCTTCCGGGTGCAACGTCTGGAGACACGGGTCCCGAGTTTTCAGTGTTCGTCGATGATCACGAAATGGGAGGCTTGAACTATCTCAAGTCTGTCCCGGCCGATCAGATCTACACGCTACGCTTCATGACGATGAGTGAAGTCGGCGCCCGCTACGGACCTACCAATGGTCCCGGGATCGTCGTCACGTTCAAGGACCATTAGACAACTTTGATCGCGCCCGGGAATCGAGCAGTAGCGGTTGAATAGCCCGGGAACACCGCCGTTAGGTCTGTCGCGCCCAAGTGGCGCATCAGGATTTCCCCGAACAGGTCACGGAAGTCCGTCGTGACCGCCACGTCACGACCTTCGAAGCGCTTTTCGACATCGAGCCCCGGCCAACGGCCAAGCACCTGGCCGCCGTTCACCGGCCCGCCCAGCACGAGCATCGCGGTCGCATGGCCGTGATCGGTGCCGCTATTTCCGTTTTCGCGAATCGTGCGGCCGAATTCCGACATGGTCAGGACCACGACGTTGCGCATGCGGTCGCCGAGGTCGCGCGTGAATGCCGACAGCGCGAGGCCCAACTCACGCAGCCGTGCCGACAGCTGGCCCTCGCTCGAGCCTTGATTCACGTGGGTGTCCCAGCCGGTGCAATCAGCGAATGCGATCTCCAAGCCAACGTTCGCTTTAATCAGTTGCGCGATCTGCAGCATGGTGCGTCCGAGACGGCCGGGCGGATATTCGACGCCTGCGTCCGGCCGATACTGGGTCGGATCGGCACGCTTCAGCATCTGGATCGCCTCGAATCCTTCGCGTGACGATGACGCGAGCAGGCCGGTTCCCGCGCCATCGTACAGCTCCTCGAAGGCTCGCGTGAGCCGGTCGCGCGCGGCTTCCTGCGGTACCTTCAGACCGAACGCCTGGAGATCGTCGATGGCGAGGGAAGGCGCGCTGCCCGCGAGAATGCGGGGGAGCTGTGGGCCGAACGCCACCGCGCGGAACGGCGTGTCGGCGTGCTCCCGATCGTGGTCGCAGTACCGATTGAGCCATCCATCACCTGTCGCCTTCACGCCCGGAGTTCCCGACTCCATGTAATCCTGCGCATCGAAATGGCTGCGCGTCGAATCGGGAGAACCGATCGCGTGCAGGACGGCAAGGCTCTTGTTGTCCCAGAGCGTTTTGAGCGGCGCAAGGGTCGGATGCAAGCCGAAATGGCCATCGAGGTCTACGACATCGGCGGCCGGGATCGCGATGCGGGGCCGCTCGTCGTAATACAGCCGCTCCCCGTGCGGCACGATCATGTTGAGGCCGTCGACGGCGCCACGCTGAAAGAGGCAGACGAGAATCGGACGGTCAGAGGCGGTAAGGGGCGGTTGGCGGCGGTAGCTGGCGAACGCAGCTCGAGCGAGGAAAAGCGGATCCAACCCGAGGCTCACTAGAGCGAGCCCGCCAGCTTTTACGAAGACGCGACGAGAGATGGTCATTGTTTTTGGAAGTCCGGTCCGCCGAGCGCCAAGCCAACCGCGAGCGCGCGGGCCTGAATCGGATCATTGAGATCGGTGAGTTGCTCGAGAATGACGCTCTTTGTGTGCGCGGACATCGTACCGCCTAGAATGCGCTCGTCCACCGCGCTGACGAGCTGGGAGTGATCCGTGGTGGCGGGAATGACCGAATCGAGGTTCGCATCGATGCCGGGGAGCCGCCCTCCCGCCAGGGCAACGGCGGCATTCATGCGGGCGAGCAACGCGCCGCTATTGACCCAGTGCTCTTCGGTCTCCGCGTAGCCGGTCGGGGCCGGCTGCTGGTAGAGCGGCTCCCCGAGGCGCGCGACCATTTGCGCGAGTCGCGGCGTCGAATCGGGAGAGCCGATCGCGTGCAGGACGGCAAGGCTCTTGTTGTCCCAGAGCGTTTTGAGCGGCGCAAGGGTCGGATGCAAGCCGAAATGGCCATCGAGGTCTACGACATCGGCGGCCGGGATCGCGATG
>DASZNX010000242.1:0-6605 GCA_035551075.1 Gemmatimonadales bacterium
GATCTCCACATAGGACGCGAGCGGCGTGGCCGTGGGATACACCAGATCGATCGGCATGGCGCGCAGCGCCGTTTCGCGATCGAGCAAAGCGGCGCTCGGCGCGAGCACGAGGCTCGACAGACCGAGGTCCACCGCCGAGAAGTGCGGGACGCGAACGTCACGCCGCCAGCGGCCAAGCTTGCCGGCCGAATCGACATCCATGCCGAGATGATAGACTGCCGGCGGCACGGAGAGGAGCAGCAGTCCCGGGCCGCTCGCGCGAATCGGCTGAATCTGCCCTGCGGTATCCCAGAGGACCGCCGCCGCGGAATCACCGTTGGTCCGGTAGTACACGTCGGTGAGCCCGAGCTCGGCGCTCCGAAACTGCGCCGACCAGGCGTGTGCCTCGAGGGGCGCGGGAACGGTCGTGCGATCGGTCTGCAGCGCAACGTTTGAGCTTTCCAGCTCGTGCACTGATAGCGGCAGGAAGTACTCGTTCCCCCAGAAGCTGATGCTGAGTGGCCCATCCGGTGTCAGGTAAAGCCACGTTTCCTGATCCAGATGACTCGAGCACGTCGGAACCGGATAGGGACGCATTAGATCGCTGATGCAGGTCGCTTGACGATCGGGGCGGCCATATCTCAAGAAGATGAGACCCTGAGCCGTGAGACCGGCGCGGATCGCCGATTGGCGCGCGGTGTCTTGCAACGCGGTCGTGTTCCACCGCAACGCAGCCGCGCGATTCGCCACCAAGGCGGGCTCGAACGAACCACCGGCTCCCGTAGCTCCGGCCAGCCTTTCCTGCTCCATGCGGAGCGCATAAGCGGCGAGCGCCTGCGCACCCTTTGAGTGGTATTCCGATCGCTGCGGCTGCAGCAGTCGGTACATGCGGCGCGCTTCGGCCCGCCGCGCGTAATGCTCCGCCAATCGCTCGTTGTCCGGTGTCAGCAAATTGGGATCGCGCTCGCTCCAGAACCGTTCGAAGAACGGCCGCAAGTCATCGGGCCCGGTCGCCGCATAACGAGCGACTTCGGCTGGCGACGCGATGCTCCAGGCTTCCTCCCAGAGGTCCTCGCCCCTGTCCTCATTCGCGTGCGCAATCGCGGAGTCATGCCACGCGAACCCGGCCTTGCGGTCACCGGCGAGGAACCGCGCTTCAGCGCGCAGCAGATACGTTTTTACCGTCGGGTTACGACGCGTGCTTGCGATTGCGAGCAGGGAATCGGCGTGCGTACCATCCGCGAGGGCGATCAGCAGCTCGGCACGGCGCTCGAGCGCGATCGGGTCATCACCATGACGCGCGAGGGCCCGCTCGGCGGATTTCCAGATTGCCGGGCCTTGATAGACGTCATGAAAACGGGCCCAGGCGTCCAGATAGTCCGGCGTGACCGCGAACAGTTGCAGCAGCGCGTCGCGGGCAATCCGATCGCCATCGTCACTGCGCAGATAGAAGCCCACCTTCATCTGCCAATAGAGCGGCGCCGGATCATTAGGTGCGAGGCGCGCGGCCTTTTTGAATTCCTCGAGCGCGGCCCAGCGCCCAATGACGGGGCGATCGAAATTCACCCGGCCGAAGAGAAAGTGCGCCAGCGGATCATTGGGTCGCTGCTCGACCAGTTTCCTGGCGATCTTGTACGCGGTTTGAATGTCGCCGCGCGCCAGCAATGATTCGGCGCGCGCACTGATGCTGTCAGGTGAGGGCCCCTGGGCAGCGAGCAGCGCGAGCGCCAGCGCAATCATGGTGTCAGGATTTCGGCGGTGTGCGCATCCTGCGGCTGATTTCGGTGAGGAACTTCCGCTCTGCCGGCGTCAGACTGTCGACGCCACTCGCGTTGATCTTGTCGAGCACGCGATCGATCTCCGCCGTGGCGCGAGGATCGGGCTCGATGTACGACTTGCCCCGCTTACCCGACGACACCGCGCCGCTCCGGCCCACGCGCGGAGGTTGGCTGACCAGCACGCTCGATTCCGCCATGCGGCCCTGCCGGCCCTCGCGGTGCGCGGCCCGCCAATCCTGCGCTTTCAGGAAAAGGAGCGCCGCCGCCACGCCGCCGAGGTGCGCCAAATGCGCCAGCTTGTCGTCGACTCCACCGTGCGTCAGCGCGCCGGCCCAGGCGAGCGCCAGATCGAAGGCGACCAGGAACGTGACGAGCCATTTGGCTGGAATCGGATCGGGCAGCGGGAACACGAAAACCTGATGGTTCGGCCAGTACCAGGCAAAGGCCACCGTTACTCCCAGCACGGCGCCGGAGGCGCCGATGACGACTCCGACCGGCGCCCACTGCATCAGGAGGAACGACAGCACGGCTCCGCCCAGCCCGCAGAGGAGATAATAGAGGATGAAGACCCGCCCGCCCATGCGGTCCTCGACCGACGGACCGAACATGAACAGCATGAGCATGTTGAACGCCAGGTGCAGCACGTTCTCGTGCAGGAACATGTACGTGAGGAACGACCACGGCTGCTCCCAGGCGTGCAGGGGGTTGAATCCCAGCGCCACCCGGAAGTTCGGGGAGGTCAGTAACGTGCTCTGAACCAGGAAGACGAGCAGGTTGGCGACAAGGAGGCGTCGCACCCATAACGTCAATCCGTACATCCGCTGCGGGCCCATCTGTTCCTCGATCGATAACTAGTTTTTTATCCCCCTCTTGCCGCCTGGTTGTTCCGGGCCAGACGCGCAATACGCTCACACAAATCCGCGAAGGGGATACCCGCCGCCTGCGCAGCCTGGGGGAAGAGGCTCGTGCGGGTCATGCCCGGCAGCGAGTTCGCCTCCAAACAGAAAATGTCCCCCTCGGGAGTGACCCGAAAGTCGACTCGCGAGTAACCGCTGAGCTTCAAGGCGCGGTGCGCCATCAACGCATATTCCTGCAATTGTCGGGCTAGCAGGGTATCAATCCTCGCCGGGAAAGTCTCCTCTGACATCCCAGGCGTGTACTTCGTTTCGTAATCGAAGAGCTCATGCTTCGGAACGATCTCCCCTACCGGCAGCGGCACGTCCCCCAGCACCGCTACGGTCAACTCACGCCCCGGGATGAATTGTTCCGCCATTACCTCATCGTCGTACTCGGCCGCCCGCTTGACCGCACTGTCCAAGTCCTGTGCTTTCTTGACCAGCGTCAATCCGACGGACGAGCCCTGCTTGGATGGCTTCACGATCACCGGCCAGCCGAGCGCGGTCGACACGTCATCTGAAGCCACGGGCGCCATGAACCATGCGGGCACCGGCACGCCGGCCGCCCGGAACAGGCGCTTGGCGAGGTCTTTGTCCATCGCGAGCGCGCTCGCCAGTGGCCCGCTGCCGGTATAGGGCACGCCGATCACATCCAGCACGGCCTGCAGCGTGCCCCCTTCCAGTGCGCCGCCGTGCACCGCAAGAAACAGCACGTCGGCTTCACGAACGGAAGGCAGCTCCGCCAGCCCCTCCGATAGCATCTGCTTTTCTCGCTCGGCGAGTGAATCCACCGCGGGCGGCGTGAGCCCCACCGCGCCACCGAGCAACTCCCGTTCCATCCGCTCGTCCAGCTGGCCGCCCGCCGTGTCGACCACGTTGACGTCGTGCTTGCGGCCGCGAAGGGCTGCCACAATTTGCGACGCACTTGCAAAAGCCACCGCCCGCTCGGCGGTGGCTCCGCCTGTGAGCACCGTCACACGCATCAACGAATTCCCGCGAGCTGATGCAGCAGATCGTACCGTGTCACAATGCCCACAACTTTGCCGTCGCGGCGTACGAGCGCCGCAGGCGTGGTGCGTGAGAGCAGGGTCGCCAGCGCCGCGACCGGAGAATGACTGTCCACCACCGGAAATGGCGCGTCCATCACGTCGCGCACGGGGCTGTCCAGGATCTTTGGCTGTCCGATCGCTCGCGCCATCAGCGCCTGTTCGGAAACCGCGCCGATGCCGTCGTCCCCTTCGATCACGGGCAGTTGCGACACGTTGTAGGTGGTCATGAGGTTGAGCGCCTGGCGCACCGATGCTTCGGGCGCGACGTGGATCAGCGGCGGGGACTCGTTGCGCTTGGCCGAGACCAGCCGCCCGACAGTGGGACGCTCTTCGTCGATGAGCTGGTTTTCACGCAACCACTCTTCATTGTAGACCTTCGACAGATACCGCTCGCCCGTATCGGCAAGCACCGTCACGATGAGCGCCTGGGGATCGTCCACCCGGCGAGCCACGTCCAGGGCCGCGACCACATTTACGCCGGTCGATCCGCCGGCGAACAACCCTTCCTCTTTGGCGAGGCGGCGTGCCATCTGCATGGCGTCCTTGTCGCTCACCACGACCCAGTCATCGATCACGTCCCAATGCAGCGACGTCGGAATCTTGTCGCCACCGATTCCCTCGACTTTGTACGGCTCGCCCTCGGTTTTGACGTGGGTCTTGGCGAATTCGGTGTAGATCGATCCCACCGGATCGCCGGCCACCACTCGAATCTTGGGATTCTTTTCCTTGAGGTATCGACCAGCGCCGCTGACGGTGCCGCCCGTGCCCGGCGCGCACACGAAGTGCGTCACTCTCCCGCTCGTCTGCTCCCAGATCTCTGGCCCTGTAGTGTCATAATGCACTTCCGGGTTCACTGGGTTGTAATGCTGGTCGGCAAAGATCGCGTTGTCGTGAGCCGCGGCGATCGCTCGGCCTTTCATGATGTAATTGTCGGGGTGATCGGGAGGCACCGCGGTGGGAGTGATGATGACCTCGGCGCCCAGCGCGCGCAGCAGCCGCGCCTTTTCCTGCGACATTTTGTCCGGCATCGTAAAGATGCAGCGATACCCCTTCACCGCCGCCGCGATCGCCAGCCCAACGCCGGTGTTACCGGACGTCGCCTCGACGATCAACCCGCCGGGCCTGAGCCGGCCTTCCCGCTCTGCGGCCTCGATCATGGCAATGCCGATGCGATCCTTGACCGACCCGCCCGGATTGAAGAATTCCGCTTTTGCGTACACGGGGGTACGCACGCCGCGCGAGACCTTGTTGAGCCGAATCAGCGGAGTCCAGCCGATCGTCTGGAGGACGTTGTCGTACGGCTTAGTGTGCGGTGGCACTCGTGTCTTTTCGCGCCTTGATCGTATCCGGGGGCACCGGGGGCACCCGTGGTGGCGTTGGTGGAGAAACTGGCTTCGCGGTATCGACACGCGCGCGCGTGGTATCAGGCTTCGCCTGCAGCGGCGCGGGGGGCGGCGCGGTTGGGCGGACCTTGGGCCGCGGGGCAGCGGGCGGCGGAGCGGGTGGCTGAACAATCGGAGCCGGCGGTGGCGGGAGTGTGACTGGCCCGGCGCGCGACGTCCCTACTTGGCGGAATTCCACGGGCTGCAAGAACGCCGTGGCAACGGGGATACCATGGCGCTTACCGGGAGCGAACTGCAGTGCCGCCGAACCGGCAATCGCGGCAGAATCGAGCGCGGGATAGCCGCTCGGCTCAGCCACTCGCGTGGAGTCGGCTATCAGCTTCCCGGTTGAGTCGACGAACAGACGGAGCGTGACGTCGCCTTCCACCCTTTGCTCATACAGCGCAGGCGGGTACGCGATCGGAATATCGGGATTGAGCGCGACCGGCGGTTCCGACTCGGGTGGAGGAGCGGCCTGGTTCTCGGTTTGCGGTGGCCCGCGCCGGCAGGAAACGACGGCGCCCACGAGCGCCGCGGTAACGATGAATCGCATCAACTCGTCCCATCCTTGCGTCGCTGTTTCCATGCCGCGAGCCGGTTCAAAGCATCGAGCGGCGACAGCGTGTTCACATCGAGCCCATCGAGCTCGAGAAGTAAGGGGTCAGGAGCGGCCGGGCCGAAGAGGCCCAGCTGCGTTGCGTCGAGCGGCGAGGGCGGTCGCTGCTTGGCGACGTGATGCCCGGCCTCGAGCAGCTTCAGCACCTGCCACGCCCGTGTGACCACCGGATCCGGCAGTCCTGCCAGGCGTCCCACATGAATGCCGTATGAGCGGTCCGCGCCGCCCGGTTCGAGCCGGTGCAGGAAAACTATCTTCTCCCCCACCTCGCGGACGGCGACATTGAAGTTCCTGACGTGCTCCAGCTCTTCCGTGAGCTGCGTCAGCTCGTGGTAGTGTGTGGCGAAGATGGTTTTGCACCCGATCGCGTTGTGGAGACACTCGGTGACGGCCCACGCGATCGCCACACCGTCGTAGGTCGACGTCCCACGGCCGATTTCATCGAGCAGCACGAGACTCCGCCCCGTGGCGCCATGCAGGATCGCGCTCGTCTCACTCATCTCCACCATGAAGGTCGACTGGCCGCGGACGAGGTTATCGGATGCTCCCACGCGAGTGAACACTCTGTCCACGACGCCGATGCTCGCGCGGCGGCACGGGACGAACGATCCCATTTGGGCGAGCACCACGCACAACCCCACCTGACGCAGCAGCGTCGACTTTCCCGCCATGTTGGGACCGGTCAGGAGGACGACACGTCCCGCGTCGTCGAGGACGACATCGTTTGGGATGAATGCTTCCCGCGCCATCATCCGTTCCACCACGGGATGACGGCTGCCTTCGAGTTGGAGCGCGAATCCCGCATTCACGTCAGGCCGGACGTACCGCTCGCGCGCGGCCACATCCGCGAGCGCGGACCAAACATCGAGCTGGGCCAATAGCGCGGCGCTCGACTGCACGCGACC